>NZ_JBFTIK010000004.1:0-223305 GCF_056394725.1 Arthrobacter sp. 10N418 | reverse complement strand
CGCCAATGAGCTAAACCCACATCCCAACATGGCCAACGCCGCCGAACACCCGGTGGGCAGATCTGGTGGCCATGAACGGGCAGTTTTCATGGCCACCAGCGGGCATTTTTGCTGGCCGTCCATGGGCACAAACTATTGGCCATTGACAGCCAAATCGGTGAACTACTCTGCGATGAACGACTCGGCGACGGTGGCACAGCACTTCTGGTCGCTTTCAGTTGAGGAACAGTTCTACTTGTTGTGGCCGCTCGGGCTGATGGGCCTCTACGCAGCTGCCCGGAAACTGCGGAGGTCGTCGCAATCGGTTCTCGCGGTCGGCATAGGCGTAGCGACCGCAGGCACCCTGATCTGCAGCGTCTACATCACTGCCGTTGCGCCCAGCGAAGCCTATTTCGTGACCCCGGTCCGCGTGTGGGAGTTCGGGATCGGTGCTTTGGTTGCGCTGGCTGGTTCTCAGGGGGCCCTCGGGGAAAGGGCACGAAATCTAGGCTCGTTGGCCGGGTTTGCCTTAATTCTCGCGAGCGCCGCAGTTTTCGGCCGAAACACGCCTTTTCCCGGGTGGACGGCGATGCTGCCGGCGGCGGGAACTGCACTGGTGATTCTCGCCGGGTCGGGCGAAAAGCGTTTGTGGCACAGCCGCATGACCAGGGCAAGGCCGGTCCAGTTCTTGGGGACCATTTCCTACTCGCTTTACCTGTGGCATTGGCCGCTCATAGTTGTTGCGCCGTACCTCGCCGGAGCAGACCTGAACACCGGCATCAAGTTCCTGGTGCTGGTCTCCGCGATTGTGGCGGCGTGGCTGACCAAAGTTCTCGTCGAAGACAAGTGGATTGAACGGAGCGCGAGCGACGGGCGAACCGGCCCGATCTTCCTCCGTCTGGGTGCGGGCATGGTCGCCGTGTCATTGGTCGCAATGGGACTGGGCGTGCTGGGGGCTCAAAAGGCTGACAACGCCAGTGCACTGGCGGAGAGACTGGCAGCCAACCCATGCCACGGGCCATCAGTGGTGGATCGCGTGGACGACTGCGGCAATCCGTTCACCGGGCCTGTCGCGTTGCCCGATATGGGGCCACCCAACTCCTACGCACAGTTCCCGGACGAATGTCCGACCAATGACAACACCCTCAAGGACGGACTCTCGGGCCACCCTGCCTCGTGCGACCTCTCGGGCGGCGACCCCAAGGCCGAGACGGTTTGGCTCGTGGGGGATTCCCACGCGCAGCAATGGCAGACAGCCATATTCGAAATTGCCAAGGAGCGCCACTGGAAGCTGAAATGGAGCTACTTTGGGGGGTGCCCGGTTGTGGATGCTCCGTACCGCGGTTATGAAGGTCAAGTTGCCGAGCCGGCCAAAAAGGCAAGCTGCGAAAAATGGAGCCAAACTGTGGCGACCGCAGTTGAGCGGGACAGGCCCAGCAAAGTTTTCGTCAGCATGTTCGCCTCCGGGGAACAGATCGACGACGCAAGCGGACGCTCCCAGCTGGTCCAATACGCGGAAGGGTTCTCCAAGTATTGGAAGCGCTGGCTCGAAGCGGGTGCCGTCGTATTGCCAATTTTCGATCCCCCGCAGAACGGGGCCGTCCGCAGCGCCGACTGTCTCGCCATCCATGCTGCGGATCCGGTGAACTGCGCTGCTGCCAAAGACAAGGCACTTCCGCCGGACCCGCTTCTGGCCGCCGTTCAGAAACTGAACAATCCCAAGGTGCGTCCTGTGGATCTGCATGGGTATTTTTGCGACGACCTCAAGTGCTACTCCGCCGTCGGCGGAGTCGCCGTGTACTACGACGCCGATCACCTGAACAGGGAGGTCATCCGGGGGCTCACTCCGGCGTTTGCCAAGCAAGTCGGCTGAACTGCGGGCTTGTTGGGTTCGGCGTGGGAGAGAATGGGTCCATGACGCGAATAGCAATCATCGGCGGCCACGGCAAAGTGGCTTTACAACTGTCCAGGACCCTCACGGAGGACGGCCAGGACGTCACGTCCTTCATCCGAAACCCGGACCAGGCGGCCGACGTCGCCGCCACCGGCGCCACCCCGGCTGTTCTCGACGTCGAAAACTCGACGACGGCGGAGCTCGCCGATGCCCTGCGGAACCACGACGCCGTCGTGTGGTCCGCCGGTGCCGGCGGCGGCAGCCCCGAGCGGACCTACGCCGTGGACCGGGACGCCGCAATCCGCTCCATGGATGCCGCGGCTGAGGCCGGCGTCGGTCGCTACGTCATGGTCTCCTACTTTGGCGCCGGGCCGGACCATGGAGTGCCTGCGGACAACGGCTTCTTCGCCTATGCCGAGGCCAAGGCCGCCGCGGACGCCTACCTGCGTGCGACCGATCTTCACTGGACGATCCTTGGACCCGGTGCCCTGACGGACGGGCCCGGCAACGGAATGATCGACGTGGACCCAGCGGACCCCTCGGCCGGCACCGGCACGGCGCGGGCCAACGTAGCCCTTGTTGCCGCCGCGGTACTCGGGCTTCCGCAAACCATCGGGCGCACCATCGAGTTCCGGGACGGCACCCTGCCGCTTGCGGCAGCCCTGCAGCAGGGATAGCCCGCCATATGGACCAGCTGGCACTCATTGTTGGGCTGCTGCTCGCCACGGTAGTGGCCGTGGGCGCGGGGGACAGGCTCCGGCTGCCGTACCCGGTGCTGATGCTGATTCTGGCGGCTTCGCTGACCTTCATTCCAGGCTTCCCTGAGATCGAGATCCCGCCCGAGCTGATCCTTCCCATCTTCCTTCCGCCGCTGCTCTTCGCCACCGCGCAGCGCAGCTCATGGGCCGTGTTCCGGGTCCGCTGGCGCACCCTCCTGATGCTCGCCGTCGCACTGGTGGTCATCTCGACCGCGGTGGTGGCCGGCGCGGCCTGGCTCATGATCCCGGGCATCGGCGTCCCGGCGGCGATCGCGCTCGGCGCCATGGTGGCCCCGCCGGATCCGGTGGCCGTGGACTCCATCGCGGGCCGCGTCCACATGCCCCGGCGCCTCATCAACGTGCTGCAGAGCGAGGGCCTCTTCAACGACGCTGCTGCCATTGTGATCTTCCAGGCGGCAGTGGCCGCCACCGTGTCGGGCACCAGGATCGCCTCCGACGTCGTCCTCCAGTTCGTTCTGGGGGCAGCGATTGCGGTGGTCGTAGGCATCGGCATGGGCTGGCTTACGAACCTGATCACGCGGCTGGTGACGTCAATGGTGGCCCGCAGCGCCGTCACCCTCGTGGTGCCGTTCGCCGCCTACATCCTTGCCGAAGAGATGCACGCCTCGGGCGTGATCGCCGTCGTCGTGACCGCACTGGAGATGCAGCGCCACTCCCGGCCGCAGGACGCCGCCGAGAGGGTGACCCGCACCGCCTTCTGGGACGTGGTGGAGCTGCTGATAACAGGGCTGGCGTTCGGGCTCGTGGGGCTGGAAGTCCGGCGGGTGATCCGCGAGGAAGGCAGCGCCGTCGTCGGCATGGCCGGGGCCGCCGTCGTGGTCTGCGTGCTCGTGTTCGCCGTTCGCTTCGGGTGGCTGGCACTGATGTCCGGCCTGTCGCGGGCCCGGAAGGACGTCCTGCGCCCCACCTCCGCCAAGGAGGTCCTGGTTCTTACCTGGTGCGGAATGCGGGGCCTCGCCACGCTGGCGTTGGCGCTGGCACTCCCGCTGACCCTGGCGGACGGAACGCCTTTCCCGGCCCGCAGCGAATTGCTGGTGATCGCCTGCGCGGTCCTGCTGGCCACACTTGTCCTGCCGGGCCTGACGCTGCCTTGGCTGATGCGCGTCCTGAAGGCTTCCGAGGACGGCTCGGAGGAACGCGATGCTGCCCGGCTCCTGGCCCGCCGCGCCCAGCAGGCGGCGATCGCGGCGCTCAAGGACAACGAACTCATGAAGGAGCTGCCGCCGGAAAAGGTGGCGCTGGTCAAGGAGAAGATGACCCGGCTGCACGCCGAACTGCTGGACGGCAGCCTTAAGAACGAATGCGTGGGGGAGAAGCGCAGGCGCGGCCGTGAACTCGCTATTGCCGTTCAGACGATCGCGCTGGACGCGGCCCGGCAGGAAGTGCTGGGGGCACGGAACGAACCGGGCATGGACCCCGAGGTTGCGGACCGGGTGCTGCGGCAGCTGGACCTGCGCACCATGATCATGCCGGAGTGACCGGGCCGCCGGCCGACCGCCGGAGTGACGGTGCCGCACTGGTCACGCGGCAGGCGGCAGCTTCAGTTCCAGGGCGTTCGCCTCGACGTAGTCAAGGGCATGGCGGACGGCGCCCACGGTGACGATGGAATCGCCCAGCGGTGACACCGTCACGCGCGGGGGAGTCGCCGTGAAACGGGGGAGCAGCGCCGTGATGCCGGGAAGCAGGGCCCCCGCGGACTCGGCGACCGCGCCGCCAAGCACCACCTGCTCGGGGTTGATCAGGCTCGCGATCGAGGCGATGACGCGGGCCATCCGCTCGGAAAGCCGGTCCAGGATCTGCAGCGCCGCAGGATCTCCCGCCGCCGCGTCCTCAAAGACCCGCCGCGCGCTGGCCCTGCCACCGGCGGACGGCCCGCCTGCTGCCGCGGACCACTGCCTGGCCAGGCTCGCGATGCCGTCGCTGGAGCCCACACCCTCGACCATGTCGAGGTAGCCCATTTCACCGGCAGCACCGCCGCGGCCGTGGAGCAGCCGGCCGGACTCCACCACACCGGCGCCCAGGCGTTCACCAGCGAGGAGCACAACGAGGTCGTCCACGCCCACGCCGGACCCGCGCCATCGTTCACCGAGCGCGGCAAGGTTGGCGTCATTTTCCAGCAGCACGGTCCAGCCGTGCAGGTCCCGGAGCGCGGAACGGAGCCCGACGTCGAACAGGCTCCAGAAGTGCTGGGCCACGAGGACATTGCCGTCGCGGTCCACGGGTGCTGCGATGCCGGCACCTACGGCGAGCACTTTGCCCGCGTGCGTCCCGGCGGCGGCCAGAGCGTGGCGGCACGCCCGGTCCACGACGCCGATCCGTTCTTCCGCGGGGATGTCCCGCGCGCGGAAGCTTTCGCTGGCGCGCCCGACGACGGTGCCGCGGAGGTCCGCCACGGCCGCCGTTGTAGTGGCCGCGCCGATGTCGATGCCCAGTACGACGCCAGCATCCCGGTTGAGCTCGAAACGACGTGCCGGGCGGCCCTTCCTCGGGCTCGTGCCGCTGCCGGTGCCGCCGGCGGCGGGGCCGGGGCCGCCGGGACCCTGCGGCTCCCCGCGGGGGCTGTCCAGTTCACGGATCCAGCCGCGCCGCATCAGGTCCTCGCAGACGGCTATTACGGACGCCCGTGTCAGTCCGGTCCGGGCCATCAGTTCCGTGCCGGTTGCGACGTCAGTGCTGCGGATATGGCCCAGCACTGCCTGGGCGTTGACCCGGCGCAACAGCTGGGGGGTTGCGGTGGCGGCCTGCGGCATCACGTCTTGACCTCGTTCCGGCTCCGGACACATAATTGTTCAAGCAATATATTTAGCTTGTATCTAAAATACCAGAGATCCAGTCCCGAGCCCCGAAGGATTCCCCCTTGTCCAACACCGCCACGCTGGCAACCCTGTCCGGTTCCGACCTCGCCGCCGACCCCAACTGGTGGCGCCAGGCGTCGGTTTACCAGATCTACCCGCGCAGCTTTTCCGACTCCAACGGTGACGGCCTCGGCGACATTAAGGGCATCACCGCCAAGGTGCCGTACCTGAAGGAACTAGGGATCGACGCCGTCTGGCTGAGCCCGTTCTACCCCTCGGCGCTGGCAGACGGCGGCTACGACGTCGACGACTACCGCGATGTCGACCCCAAGCTCGGCACCCTTGAGGACTTCGACGAAATGTCCGCCGCGCTGCACTCCGCCGGCATCAAGCTGATCGCGGACATCGTCCCGAACCACTCCTCCAACCGCCACGTCTGGTTCCAGGAAGCTCTGGCATCCCCCCGGGGCTCCGCGGCACGCGAGCGCTACATCTTCCGCGACGGCCTGGGCGAGAACGGCGAGAATCCGCCGTCCGACTGGGAGTCCGTCTTCGGCGGCCCGGCCTGGGAACGCATCACCGAGCCTGACGGCACCCCCGGCCAGTGGTACATGCACATCTTCGCCAAGGAACAGCCCGACCTGAACTGGTCCAACCGCGAAATCCGCGACGATTTCCTCAAAACGCTCCGCTTCTGGTCCGACCGCGGCGTGGACGGCTTCCGCGTCGACGTCGCCCATGCCCTGACCAAGGACCTCACCGAGCCGCTGCTGTCCAAGCTGGAACTGACTGAGGCGAACACCGGCACGGACGGCTTCGCCGACGGCTCCCACCCGTTCTGGGACCGCGACGAAGTCCACGAGGTGTACGCCGAATGGCGCGAAGTGTTCAACGAATACAACCCGCCGCGCACCGCGGTCGCCGAAGCCTGGGTGCACGCGTCGCGCCGCGCCCGCTACGCCAGCCCGCAGGGCCTGGGCCAGGCCTTCAACTTCGACCTCCTGCAGGCCGATTTCGACGCCGACGAGTTCCGCGAAATCATCACCCGGAACCTCGCCGAGGCCACGGAATCCGGCGCGTCCTCCACCTGGGTCTTCTCCAACCACGACGTCGTCCGCCACGCCACGCGCTACGGCCTGCCCAAGGGCGGCGGCAAGCATGCCAAGGGCCAGGACGGGAAGGGCTGGCTGCTGGCCGGCGCCCCGGCCGAGGAACTGGATGCCGAACTGGGTCTGCGCCGGGCCCGCGCGGCCAGCCTGCTCATGCTCGCCCTGCCGGGCTCCGCGTACCTGTACCAGGGCGAAGAGCTGGGACTGCAGGAGGTCGCGGAGATCCCGGATGCCGAGCGCCAGGACCCCACCTTCTTCCGCAACAAGGGCGTCGAGATCGGCCGTGACGGTTGCCGCGTGCCCCTGCCCTGGACCGCGGAAGGCAGCTCCTTCGGCTTCGGCGACGGCGGCGCCCACCTGCCGCAGCCGGCCTGGTTCAGCCGCTACGCCGTGGAGGCGGAGGACGGCGTCGAGGGATCCACCCTGGAGCTGTACCGCAAAGCGCTGAAGCTGCGCCGCGAACTGCAGGGCCCGGAAGGGCTCGAATGGCACACCACGGAGAGCCCCGACGTGCTGCACTTCAGCCGACCGGGCGGCTGGCAGTCCGTGACCAACTTCGGTTCCGGGCCCGTCGAGCTCCCCGCGGGCGAAGTGCTCGTTAGCAGCGGCCCGCTGGACGGCAGCCTGCTGCCGGCCGACACCACCGTCTGGCTGCGGTGAGTCCGGTCCAGGAGGTCCTCCCTGTCCAGGAACTGATTTACGGCTGCATGGGCCTGGGCGGCAGCTGGTCGGAGGAACCGTACTCGTCCGCCCACGTGGACGAGGCGGCCGCCGCCATCGCCGCCGCCCTGGCGGCGGGCATCACGCTGTTCGACCACGCCGACATCTACCGCAGCGGCAAGGCCGAATCCGTGTTCGGCGAGGTGCTGGCGCAGACTCCCGGCCTGCGGGAGAAGATCCGGCTGCAGACCAAGTGCGGCATCCGGCTCAACGAACAGGGGCTGGAGGGCTACTACGACCTGAGCGGGGACGCCATCCTGGAGCGGGTGAATGAAAGCCTGGCACGCCTCCGCACGGACTACGTGGACGTGCTGATGCTGCACCGCCCTGATCCGCTGATGGACCCTGCCGAGGTGGCGTCCGCCGTCGGACAACTCATGGCCGAAGGCAAGGTGCGGGCCTTGGGCGTGTCCAATATGTCCGGGCCTCAGATCGAGGCGCTGCAGGACCGCCTGGAGACCCCCGTGATCGCCAACCAGCTGGAAATGAGCCTGCTGAAGCGGGCCTGGCTCGAAAGCACCGTGCTGGTCAACCACGCGGACGGCACGGACCACAGCTTCCCGCACGGGACCGTGGAGCACTGCGTCCGGCAGGGGATTACGGTCCAGGCCTACGGCTCGCTGGCCCGCGGGCTGTACACGGGCGCACCGGCGGCCGAACCCACTCCTGCGGAGACTGCCACGGCGGCGCTCGTGGCGGCCATGGCAGAAGAGAAGGAGACAACAGGGGAGGCGATTTTGCTCGGTTGGCTGATGAAGCATCCGGCCGGAATCGCCCCCGTGATCGGCACTGCCAACCCGGACCGCATCCGGGCCTGTGCCGGCGCCGCCGACGTCGCTGCAGCCATGACACGGCCGGAGTGGTATCGGCTCTGGGTTACGGCGCGGGGCAGCAACATCCCGTAGCCGCGGCCTGTTTCCCTGGGGCCGGACGTGATTTTGGTCGTATTGGTCGGCCCGAACGGCGGCAATACTTCGCTGGAGGCACCCCTGTGCCGATAGCGTAGATGCATGACGTCTACCACCACCGCCGGCTCCGTCCGGCCCCAGCGCAACATCCCGGCCGAAATTGCCCGCTCATGGCTGCTGGTCAACGCAATGAAGCCCGAACTCTTCGACCAGTCAGCCGTGTCGCGCGCGGATGCCATCATCCTGGATATCGAGGACGCGGTGGACCCTTCCCAGAAGGACGCCGCACGCGAGAACGTCGTGAACTGGCTGACCGCCGGCGGCACCGCCTGGGTCCGGATCAACGACGCGACCAGCCCCTTCTGGGCCGACGACCTCGCGGGCCTCCGCGGCACCACTGGCCTTCTGGGCGTCATGCTCGCGAAGACCGAATCCGCCGACCAGGTCACCGAAAGCTACCACCGCATGGACGGCAAGACGCCGGTCATCGCCCTTGTGGAGTCCGCCGTCGGCATCGAGGAAGCCAACAACATCGCCAGGGCGCAGGGCGCCTTCCGGCTGGCCTTCGGCTCCGGCGACTTCCGCCGCGATACCGGCATGGCCGCCACCCCCGAGGCAATGGCCTACCCGCGCGCCAAGCTGGTCGTCGCGAGCCGGGTCGGCAACCTGCCGGGCCCCATCGACGGACCCACCGTGGGAACGAACCACCCCATCCTGCGCGAACAGACCGGCATCACCGTCATGATGGGCATGACCGGCAAGCTCTGCCTCGCCATCGACCAGACCCACGTGATCAACGAGGTCATCAGCCCCACTCCGTCGGACGTCGCCTGGGCCACGGACTTCATGGCCGACTTCGAGGCCAGCGGCCGCGTGATCCGTGATGGCTCGGACCTGCCCCGCCTGGGCCGCGCCGAGAAGATCATGAAGCTCGCGGTCGCCTTCGGGGTGCAGCCGGCGCTGTAACCTGCGTTCCTTCCCGGTTGCCGGGCGGGCGGCTCCACGGCCGGCAAAATCCCTGAATCCCACGGCTGGCACGGAGGTGACCGGGGCGGGTACGGAAGCAACCGGGAAGGACGTTGTCCTGACGCTGGATTTGCCCCGCGACGCGCAAAATACCCTACGCCCCCGGATTCCCGCGTCGTCAGGTATTTTGAGCGTCGCCAGGAATTTTGCGTCTCACGGCGTTGCCGGCACGCCCCGGTAGACTGGCCCAATGCTGACTGACTTCTGGGCCTCCGCGCCAACAGCCTACAAAGCGCTCGTTTTCAGCGCCATGGGCCTGATCGCCGTCGGCCTCATCCTCTCCGTGGTCGGCAACACGTCGCAGAACCAGGGCCTCGCCGTGGCGTCCCTGCCGGTGATCGGGCTGGGACTGATCCTGCACCTCGTCGGGATCGTTGTCCGCGGCCAGTCGATCCGGAAGAACCTCAAGCGATAGCAGCCGCGTTCCGCCGGATGTGGCTGCGGGCGTGCTCCACCGCGGCGGGCAGGGTCGTGAAGAGGTGTTTGTGATGGCGCAATGAACGGATCACCCCGACGTTCGTCACCAGCTCCAGATGCTGCGGCTGGACCCCTTTCAGCAGGACCGTGACGCCGCGCAGTTCCAGCGCCGAGATGACCTCCACCAGCGTATGGGCGCCCGTGGCGTCAAGCATCCGGACCTGGGACAGCCGGATGATGGCCACCTCGATGTTTTTGACCTGGCTGATCTCCTGCAGGACCCTCTCCGCGGCGCCGAAGAACATCGCCCCGTCCAGCCGGAAGATGGCAATGTGCTCATCGCCTTCCTCCGGCACCCCCGGAAGCACCTCGCGCCGAACCCCGCTGAGCGAGGCGAACTTCCGCAGCGTGAACACCGCGGCGGCCGCGAGCCCAATCTGGATGGCCACGATGAGGTCGAAGGCCACTGTAATGAGGGCCGTCAGGACGAAGACGGCGGCATCAGCACGGGTGGAGCGCAGAACCGCAGTCACTGTGTGCCGGGAGACCATGCGCGTCGCGGTGACCATGAGGATGCCGCCGAGCACCGCCAGCGGGATCCTGCCCACCAGCCCGGCCGCGAGGTAGATGATCGCCAGCAGGACCAGCGCATGCACGATCGCGGACAGCCTGGTCCGGGCACCGGAGCGGACGTTGACGGCGGTCCGCGCGATGGCGCCGGTCGCAGGCATGCCGCCGAAGAGCCCGGCTGCGATGGACGCCAGCCCCTGCCCGGTCAGCTCGCGGTCCGGGCTGTAGGCCCCGCTCGGCCTGCCGTCCGGCCCGATCATTCCGGCGGCCACCCGGGCCGAGAGCAGGGATTCGATCGCGGCGAGCGTCGCGATGGACACCGCGGGCATCAGCAACCCGCCCAGGGCGGCAGGATCAAGGGAAGGCAGCGACGGCGCGCGCAGGGAATGCGGCAGCTCCCCGATCCGGGGGATGTCCAGCCGGAGCCGTTCGGCGGCAACTGTGGCGAGCAGCACCGCGATCAGGCTCGCCGGAAGGGCCTTGTTCACTTTCGGGAGCAGGAGCATCACGGCGGCCACGCCCGCCACGACGGCGAGCGTCTGCAGCACGGTGGGAAAAGCCGCGCCGGAGGCGCTCTCAACGGCCGCCAGCACCGTGTTGTGGCCCGGGATTCCCTCGGTGCCCGTGGCCATGGGAACCTGCTGGAGGAAGATGATCGCGGCGATGCCAAGGGTGAACCCTTCCACCACCGGCCACGGGATGAAGGCCACGGCCCGGCCCAGCCCGCTGATGCCGAGTGCGCAGACCAGCAGGCCGGCCATGAGGGAAGCCAGGGCGATGCTGCCGGCGCCGTGGGCCGCCACCACGGGGGCCAGGACCACCACCATGGCTCCGGTGGGGCCGGAGACCTGGACGTGTGAGCCGCCCATGACGGCGGCAACCATGCCGGCCACCACGGCCGTGACCAGGCCCGCCTCGGCGCCCACTCCGGAGCTGACGCCAAAGGCGAGGGCCAGCGGCAGCGCCACGATTCCCACCGTCATGCCGGAGAGCAGGTCCGTCTTCCAAGACGAGCGCAGTCCGTCGAAGTCGCGGCGGGAGGGCAGGAACCGGCCGAGGCGCCCGCGGAAGGCCCTCACGATTCGGACCCCGCAAGCTGCCCGCCCTCAAGGTGTTCGGCCGGGAGGTCCTGCGCCAGCCGCAACTGTTCGTTGGAACCGGCGAGGCTGTCCAGGAGGAAGATCCGGGCAATGGACAGCAGCTCCGAAATCTTTGGATGGGCCAACCTGTACGTCACCGCGTTCGCTGACCGGACGGAGGTCACCACGCCGTGCCGGCGCAGTGTCGCCAGATGCTGGGAGAGATGCGAAGCCTCAAGGCCCGTCTCGGCCAGGAGGTAGCTGACCGGTGCGGCGTTGTCCGGGGCCGCGGCCAGGAGCTCAAGCACCCGGATGCGGGCCGGGTGGGCGAGGGCCTTGAAGAGGTTTGCCTTGATCTCGTACAAGGGGGTCTGTGCCGCTGAAATCATGGGCGCGTGCTTTCTCGTCTCGGGAGCCGGGCCGCTGCCTCGACTTGATGGAATGATGTTTTCATCATACCGCTTGGAGTCAAGCACTGATGTCAAAAGCCGATGTCACGCGCGGCCGCGCTGTCATGAAGAAAGCGGTCCCGGGGCGTGGCGATAGGCTGGAACCATGACTATCAATCCGGATCTGCAGGGCCGCAGCTACCCTGCCGCAGAGGTGTACGACGTCGGCCGCGAGAAGATCCGCGAGTTCGCCCGCGCCGTCAAAGCCACCCACCCCGCCCACTTCGAGGTGGACGCCGCCCAGGCGCTGGGCCACCGCGACCTCGTGGCACCGCCGACCTTCGCGATCATCGTCGCCCAGCGCGCCGACGCGCAGCTGATCGAGGATCCGGACTCCGGCATCGACTTCTCCCGCGTGGTCCACGCCGACCAGCGCTTCATCCACCACCGCCCCATCATTGCCGGAGACCGCCTGGCAGCCGAACTGCACGTCGACGGCGTCCGGGCAATGGGCGGCGGTGCCATGATCACCACCCGCTCGGAAATCTTCGCCCTCACGGCAGGCGAATCCCGTGAGGCCGTCGCCACCACCACCTCGTCCATCCTGGTCCGCGGAGAGGGACAGTAGCCATGAGCATCACCATCGCAGAACTCACGATCGGCCAGGGCATCGGCAGCCGCAGTATCGCTGTCACCCGCACCGACCTCGTCAAGTACGCCGGCGCCTCCGGCGATTTCAACCCCATCCACTGGAACGAGGCCTTCGCCACGGGCGTCGGCCTGCCGGGAGTGATCGCACACGGCATGTTCACCATGGGCGCCGCCGTCCAGCTGGTGACCGACTGGGCCGGCGACCCTGCCGCCGTCATTGATTTCCAGACCCGGTTCACCAAGCCGGTGCCCGTCGCTGACACTACGGGAACGCCGGAGGCCGGCGCCGTGGTCGAGGTCAGCGGCGCCATCGGAGCGCTCGACGCCGAAGCCGGCACCGCACGCGTGGACCTCACGGTTGTCTCCGCCGGACAGAAGGTGCTGGTGAAGGCCCAGGCCGTCGTCAGGCTGGCGTAACCCATGATGCTGCTGTGACCAGGGGTGTCTTCGTCCCGGCCGCCGAGATCACGCACTGGCGGAACGCGGTGGTGGTCGCCTACGCGGCCAGCGGCGTCGCGTTTTCCACATGGGTGTCCCGGCTGCCGGCCATCCGCGACGGCCTGGACCTGACTCCCGGCACCATCGGGCTGCTCTTGCTCTGCATGACGGCGGGCTCCTTCCTGTCAGTGTCCGCGTCGGGCCTGATTGTCCTTCGGCTTGGCTCCAGGCGCACCATCCGGGTCGGCAGCATCATGGTCGGACTCGGGTTGATGCTGGCGGGCTTCGGAACCTCGGTGCTCGCCAGCCCGGTGGCGGTCGCCGCCGGACTGGCGGTCATCGGGCTGGGCACCGCCAGCTGGAACACAGCGTCCAACGTCGAAGGCGCCGCGGTGGAACGGGCCGTCCGGCGGCACATCATGCCCCGGCTGCACGGCTCCTTCAGCCTGGGAACAGTGGCAGGAGCCGGGCTGGGAGCATGGGCTGCCGGTGCCGGGATCCCCGTCTTCTGGCACCTCGCCGCGGCGGGCGTGCTGGTGGCCGGCTCGGTGACCACCGCCGCGGCGTGGTTCCGCGCCGACTTCACGCCGTTGCAGGGGGAGGAGAGCTTCAATCCCCCCAGAACCGATAACTTCGAGGACCCGTCCACCGGCCCGATTCCTGTCGTCCGGATCGGGGCGGCCGCCGCGGAGGAGCCGCTGGACAACAAGCGCCAGATCGCCCAGGCCTGGCGGGACCGGCGCACGCTGCTGCTCGGCGTCCTGGTACTGGGCCTGGCCCTGGCCGAAGGAGCGGCGGGCGACTGGGTGGCCCTGGCCCTCGCCGACGGCCATGGCCAATCCGATGCCGCCGGGGCCGCCGGCTATGGACTCTTTGTCACCTTCATGACCGTGGGCCGCTTCGCCGGAACGTTCGTGCTGGACCGCTTCGGCCGCGTCCCGGTCATGCGCTGGTGCGCCGCGATGGCGGTCCTGGGTCTGGGCTTGTTCGTCTTCGCCCCGGTGCCGTGGCTGGCGTACGTGGCCCTGGCGATCTGGGGCCTCGGCGCCTCCCTGGGCTTCCCGGTCGGCATGTCCGCCGCCGCCGACGACCCCCGCAAGGCGGCCGCACGGGTGTCCGTGGTCTCCACGATCGGCTACGGCGCCTTCCTCTGCGGGCCGCCGCTGCTTGGGCTGCTCGCGGAGCACGTGGGGATCCTCCACTCGCTGCTGGCCGTCATGGTGATGCTGGCGGCAAGCTTCCTGCTATCCCCGGTGGCCCGGAAGATCACCGTGACTGGGCCATCCGCTAAGGGGACAGCGTGATCCCGGCTAGGCTGGTCAGGTGACCCAGATTCTGCTTTCCGCCCTGACCACGGCCGCCGTCGGCGGGCCCGCCGGCACCTACGTCGAAGCGCGGGACGAGGCCGAAATCATCGATGCCGTCCGCTCCGCCGACGCCGCGGGGGAGCCGCTGCTGATCATCGGCGGCGGCTCCAACCTGCTGGTGTCCGACGACGGGTTCCCTGGCGCGGTGCTGAAGATCGCCTCGGAAGGGTTCACGGTCAATGCCGAGGACTCGTGCGGCGGGGTGTCCGTCGTGGTTCAGGCCGGCCACAACTGGGATGCCCTCGTAGAACACGCGGTACGGCACGCCTGGTCCGGCATCGAAGCGCTGTCCGGCATCCCGGGTGCCACCGGGGCCACACCGGTGCAGAACGTGGGAGCCTACGGTGCCGACGTCTCCCAAACCATTGCCGCGGTGCGCACGTGGGACCGGGAACGCAATGCGGTGCAGACGTTTACCAACGCGGAGCTGAAGTTCGGTTACCGCGATTCCGTCCTTAAACGGACCACCGTCAACGGATCCCCGCGCTATGTGGTGCTCACCGTGGAATTCCAGCTTCCGCTGGGCCGAATGAGCGCGCCGGTCCGGTACGCCGAGCTGGCCCGGGCGCTGGGGGTCGAGCCGGGGCAGCGGGCCTACTCCAACGACGTCCGCCGCGAGGTGCTCCGGCTGCGGGCGTCCAAGGGCATGGTCCTGGACCCGGCAGACAGGGACACTTACTCCACCGGATCCTTCTTCACGAACCCGATCGTCCCCGCGGACGTGGCCGGCAGACTCCCCGACGAGGCTCCGCGATACCCCGGCGGGTCGGACGGGCTGGTCAAGCTCTCGGCGGCGTGGCTGATCGACCAGGCAGGCTTCGGAAAGGGCTTCGGGCTCGCCCCTGACAGCATCTCCGGCGGACGGGCCTCGCTGTCCACCAAGCACACGCTTGCCATCAGCAACCGGGGCGCCGCGAGCGCCGCGGACATGCTGGCGGTTGCGCGGGAGGTGCGCCGCGGCGTCGTCGAACGCTTCGGCATTGAGCTGCACCCGGAGCCCCTGCTCATCGGCATCGAACTCTAGGAAGATCCAGCGCCCGCGGGCTCAGCTGCTCCCGCGGGCTCAGTTGCTCCCACGCGGCGGCGACACCTTGGTGAACAGCATGAAGGTGAATCCGGACGCCACCGCTCCGAGCAGGAAGACCTGGCAAAACGCGACGGACTGGGGGCTGGGCCCGCTCTGGAGCACCAGTCCGGCACAGGCGAAGGCGACGGCCCCGGCGAGCAGCGCCACCGAGCCCAGGAGGAAACTCTGCACGGTGGCCGGGAACTCGCCGCCTGTCTCGACATGGAGGTCACGGCTCCGCGGCTCGGTGTCGTGCCGCGCATGGGCGCGGGGCTGGAGCGTGGCGGCGGTGACGAAGCTGCCGACGGACAGTGCCATGCACACGCCGGCGACCAGCTGCAGAGTGCTCATCATGGGGGAGATCCGTGTGCCGCTGGCGATGGCGACGGCGAGCCCGGCAGCCATGCCGGCGGCGCTGGAGGCCCAGCCCAGCAGGGCCAGCTTCCTGCACAGGGGCCGCAGCCGCGGCCACATCTCACTCATGGTCATGCAACAAGGGTAGAGAGGTCCGCTGGACGGCGGCTGGGAACACCCGGTGCGGCAGCCGGTGCGGACGGGGCCGCGTCCGTGGCGGGTGTCGGTCCCCGGTCCTACGATGGGTGCATGGCAGCAGTGGTGCGCTCCCGGCTCAGCCGCGGAATCATGGGCAGGCTCCGTCTGGTCTCGCAGGGGTTGCTGGGGCCGGGCCTGGGCACCGCGCAGGACGCCGTGCGGTGGATGATGTCGATGCAGGCACAGGACCTCCAGTCCGCCCTGTGGGCGGTCGGCCAGCGGGTCCCGGGCGCCCGCCTCGAGGACGTCCGCGCTGCCCTGGACCGGGGCGAGATCGTCCGCTCCTGGCCGATGCGGGGGACCCTGCACCTGATCGCGCCGGAAGACCTGCGGTGGGTCCTGGGCATTACCTCCGGGCGCATGGTCCGGGGCATGGCCGGACGCCACCGCGAGCTCGGCATCGCTGCTGAGGACATCCAGACAGCCCGGAAGGCGGCAGTGCACTTGGTCTGCGGCGGGGGAGCCGCCACGCGGGACGAGCTGTTCCGGGCTTTTGAGGAGGCGGGACAGTCGACGGCGGGCCAGCGGGGCATCCACCTGCTGGGGGTCCTGTGCCAGCGGGCATGGCTTGTGCAGGGACCACTTGCGGGCAACCAGCAGCGCGTTGTCGCCTTCGATGAGTGGATCAGTTCGTCGCGGACGCTGGACCGGGCGGAAGGCATCGCGGAACTGCTGCTGCGGTACATGCGCAGCCACGGCCCCGCCACGGAGCGCGACTTTGCCTGGTGGTCGGGCATACCGCTGACCGAGGTCCGGCCGGCCCTGGCCGCCGTGCGCGACCGCCTGGTGGAGCTCGTGTTCGAGGACACGGGCTACTGGCTCTCGCCGGAGACGGCGGCGCTGCTCGAGGACGGCGTCCCCGGCCAGCGGTCCGTACTGGCACTCCCGGGGTTTGATGAGTTCCTGCTGGGGTATACGGACAGATCCCTTGTGCTGCCGTCCCGGCACGCCGAGAAGATCGTTCCGGGCGGCAACGGCATGTTCAGGAAGACCATCGTGGCCGGCGGCGAAGTGGTCGGCACCTGGGGGAAGTCCGGGAACGGCCCCAGCACCGGCGTCGTACCCGAACCATTTGACGCGGTTAACGGACTGCGGCCTGCCGCCCGGAAGTCGTTCGGGGTGCAGGCCGCGAAGTACCGCAGGTTCCTTGGTGCGGGGACGCCCTAGAGGTTCCCGGTGGCGATGTTGAGCATGCGGCGCAACGGTTCGGCCGCGCCCCACAGGAGCTGGTCGCCTACCGTGAAGGCGCTGATGTAGTGCGGGCCCATCTCCATCTTGCGGATGCGGCCCACGGGGATGTCCAGGGTGCCGGACGCGGCCACCGGGGTCAGCCGGGCCATGGAGTCTTCCTTGGTGTTGGGAACCACAGTGGCCCACTCGTTGTCCGCGTCCAGGAGCTTCTCGATTTCGGCCACGGGGAGGTCCTCGCGGAGTTTGAGCGTCAGCGCCTGGGAGTGTGAGCGCATGGCTCCGATCCGGATGCACAGCCCGTCCATGACGATGTGCTCCTCGCCGGAGGTGCCCAGGATCTTGTTGGTCTCCACACCGGCCTTCCACTCTTCCTTGGACTGGCCGTTGCCAAGATCCGCGTCGATCCAGGGGATCAGCGAGCCGGCCAGCGGGACACCGAACTGGCTGGCGTCGATGTTGGTGCGCTGGTGGGCGAGGACCTTGCGGTCGATCTCCAGGATGGCCGACGCCGGGTCGTCCAGTTCCGTGCTCACCTCGGCATTGAGGGTGCCGAACTGGCTCAGCAGTTCGCGCATGTGCCGGGCGCCGCCGCCGGATGCGGCCTGGTACGTCATCGAGGTGCCCCATTCGACGAGGCCGTTCTTGAACAGCCCGCCCAGGCCCATGAGCATGCAGGAGACGGTGCAGTTGCCGCCGATGTAGTCCTTCACACCGCCGGAGAGGCCGGCGTCGATGACGTCCCGGTTGATCGGGTCCAGGACGATGATCGAGTCGTCATTCATCCGCAGGGTGGAGGCGGCGTCGATCCAGAGACCGTCCCAGCCCCGGCTGCGCAGTTCGCCGTGGACCTGCTTGGTGTAGTCCCCGCCCTGGGCGGTGACGATGATCGGCAGCTTCGCCAGGGTATCGACGTCGAACGCGTTCTCGAGCTTGCCGGCGGCGCCCGCCGCAGCACCCGCAACGGCCGGGGCGGCACCTCCGGCGTTCGAGGTGGAGAAAAAGACCGGGTTGATGGTGGCGAAGTCGCCCTCGTCCTGCATGCGCTGCATCAGGACGGAACCGACCATGCCGCGCCAGCCGACCAGGCCGACGGACGGAGTAGCTGCTGTAGTCATTGGGCCAGTTTAGACTTTGCGGCCGGGCTGGCGCAGTCGGTTACGTCACTGCTCCGTCCCGCGTCCGCGGCGGCCCCACCCCGGACGGGCTTGTTCCCCGGTGCCTGCAAGAGTCCGTCATCGTCCAGAGGAGCCGTGGCTGGACCGGCATCATCACCCAGGGCGGTCGGGCAAACCCATCCGTCCGGATCCGGGGGGACAAGCAGTTGCCGGCCGCCAGCGGCCAACACGTCCGCAGCCTGACCCCTCCATCCGGGCGGGCCGGGGACGGCATCTAGTTTGTCCCCGCGCCACAGCGCGGCGATGTCATCGCCGAATGCCCGGTCCAGTCCTGGACTGTTGAACAGCGGCGCCGCACGCCCCTAGTCGCCGCACGCCCCTAGTCGCCGCACGCCCCTAGTCGCCGCGCGGCTCTTCCAGCAGGGCCGCCTTGCGGCGACGCAGCGCAAAGACAGCGCCAAAGGTGAAGACCTGGGTCACCACAACCAGCACGACCGCGCCGAGGATCTTGTTGCCGCCCAGGATCATGGTCAGTCCCACGATCGCGGAGAGCAACGCCAGGAGGGGGAGGAGCATGTAGCCCAGGACGAACAGGGTTTCGGGTTTCTTCAGCATTCCTAGCCCTTGGTCCGGCGCCACTGGGTCATGCGGTAGCGGGTTCCGCTGGCGGACGTCAGCCACCCGTCGGCTGGCAGGCTGGCCCCGGTGGTCCAGTCGTAGCCGAGCTCCGGAGCGAAGGTGTCGCCCTCGGTGGCCGCGTCGATCGTGGTGATCACGGCGACGTCGGCGAGGTCCATCGACTGGGCGAAGATATCCCCTCCGCCGACGATCCAGACCATGTCGTGCCCGGGCGCGAACTGGGACTCCAGCAGGGCGTCATCCAGGGACCTCACAGCGGTGGCGCCCTCGGCCGCGGGCGTCGCACCCCAGCCCTCCTGACGGGTGATGACGATGTTGGTCCGGCCGGGGAGGGGACGGTATTTGTCGGGGAAGGATTCCCACGTCTTGCGGCCCATGATGACCGGGTGTCCGGTGGTGAGCCGGGCGAAGTGCCTCATGTCCTCCGGCAGGTGCCACGGCATTCCGCCGTCTTTGCCGATGACACCCGTGTTCGTCTGTGCCCAGATCACGCCCAGGCCGGTGAGGGAAGCAGCCAGGTCCTCGGTGAAGGGCGTGGTCTGGGCGCCCTGCTGCGGGTTTTCGTTGTTGCTCATACGGCTATCGGCGCCTTAATCGTCGGGTGGTGCTGGTATCCGACCACTTCGAAGTCCTCGAAGGTGTAGTCGAAAATGGACTCCGGCTTGCGGGTGATCTTGAGCTGCGGGTAGTCGTAAGGTTCGCGGGCCAGCTGCTTGAGGACCTGGTCCATGTGGTTGTCGTAGATGTGGACGTCCCCGCCGGTCCAGACGAATTCGCCCGGTTCCAGGCCTGCCTGCTGGGCCAGCATGCACGTCAGCAGCGCGTAGGACGCGATATTGAAGGGGACACCCAGGAAAGTGTCCGCGGAGCGCTGGTACAGCTGGCAGGAAAGCTTGCCGCCGGCGACGTAGAACTGGAAGAAGGCATGGCAGGGCGGGAGCGCCATGTTCTTGAGTTCGGCGACGTTCCAGGCCGAGACGATGTGCCGGCGCGAGTCCGGGTTGGTTTTGAGGTTCTCGACGAGTTCGGCGATCTGGTCGATATGGCCGCCGTCGGGGGTGGGCCAGCTGCGCCACTGCACGCCGTAGACGGGACCGAGTTCGCCGTCGGCGTCCGCCCATTCGTTCCAGATGGTGACGCCCTGGTCCTGCATCCACTTCACGTTGCTGTCCCCCCGCAGGAACCACAGGAGCTCCACGGCCACGGACTTGAAATGCACGCGCTTGGTGGTGATCAGCGGGAAGCTTTTGCCCAGGTCAAAGCGCAGCTGGCGGCCGAACACGCTAAGGGTACCCGTCCCGGTACGGTCCGATTTGTGCGTGCCGTGTTCCAGGACATCGCGCAACAGGTCTTCATAGGGCGTTGGAATGCTCACGGTCCCAGTCTACTGAGGTCTCCAAAAGCGGAGCCCCTCTGTGACTGAGGCCGGTCATGACCGGCGTCAGTCGTCGAACGGCCGGAACCTCTCCACGGCAACAACTTTGTTCTTGCTCCCGTGCGCCACATGGCACACGATCATCTCACCCGGCGCCAGGAAAGGGTCCGAGGACGGCAGCAGGGCGCGCAGGCGGGAGCTCATGTGCTTGCCGAGCTGCGCGAAGACGGTCGGCAGGGCAGGGCGGTGGGTGCAGAGGGCCACGGGACGCTGTTTGTCGAAGAGTGCCTCCACGACGGCGGCCGTTTTGTGCGGGCTGCGGGCGTGCCGGTGCTCGGTCAGGGAGTCATGGAGCTTCACCTTGGCGTCCGCGGCCTTGGCGTACGGCGCGATCGTCGCGACGCACCGCAGCCACGGGCTCGTCACGACCCGCGCAGGCTGCCACGTGCGCAGGAGCCGCCCGACGGCTTGCGCCTGCCGCGTCCCGGTTGCCGCGAGCGGGCGGTCGCCCTCGGCCTTGGTCCAGGAGGAGCGCGGCTTGGCCTTGGCATGGCGTACGATCAGCAGCGGCCAGGTTTCCAGTTCCCCGCGGCTGTGCGCCGCGACGAGGTGCTCGAGCGGGCCTACGTCACTGGGGTTGCTCAGCAGGCCGGCAGCCTTCTCCGGCGAACACCACAGGACGCTGTCCACTTCCTTGCCGTCGGGCAGCAGCGCTGCGCCGTCGACGTCGACGGCCCAGTAATGGACGACCTTCAGCCCGGCCGCCACGTGGTAGTGGATGGGCGGAAGCGGGATGCCCAGGGGGGCCTGGAGCCCGATCTCCTCCTGCACCTCCCGGATGGCGCACTCGGGGACGGTCTCGCCCGGGTCGATCTTGCCCTTGGGCCAGGACCAGTCGTCGTACCGCGGACGGTGGATCAGCAGGACCTCAAGCTCGTCCTTGTTGATCCGCCACGGCACGGCCCCCGCCGCCACGACGGCTACGGCTTCGCCGGTGCGGTCGCTCTGGTCGGCGACCAGCGAATCGCTCGTCAAATCGTAAGACACTGCCAGAGCCCCTAACGCAGGCTCGTCGAGCGTTGCCGCGAGCGTGAAGCGAGCAGCCAGGACTGGACGTCGTCGAGGTTCCGGCCGTCCTCCGCCAGGTGATGGCGGATCCAGTCCCCGGAGCTGTCCAGATGCCAGCTGGCCGTCCCCGGGTCCATGTACCGGCGCAGCATGTCCAGGACATAGGTCGTGTCATCGCCGCTCGTGAGCTGAACGAGGGCCTCGACCCGGCGGTCCAGGTTACGGTGCATCATGTCGGCCGAACCGATGTAGACGACCGGGTCGCCCCCGTTGGCGAAGGCAAAGACGCGGGAGTGCTCCAGGAACCGGCCCAGGACGGAACGGACCGTGATGTTCTCGCTAAGGCCCGGGACGCCGGGGCGCAGGGAGCAGATGCCGCGGACGATCACGTCCACCGGCACCCCGGCCTGGGATGCGCGGTAGAGGGAATCGATGATGGCTTCGTCCACCATCGAGTTGACCTTGATCTGGACGCGGGCGGCGATGCCGGCCCTGGCGTTCCGGATCTCGGTTTCAATCCGGTCGATCAGCCCGGACCGGACGGAGCGCGGAGCCACGAGCAGTCTCTTGAAGGTGGACTTCGGCGCATACCCGGAAAGCTGGTTGAAGAGCTTCGAGAGGTCTTCGCCCACCTGCTCGTTGGCCGTCAGCAGGCCCAGGTCTTCGTAGTACCGGGCCGTGCGCGGGTGGTAGTTGCCGGTGCCGATGTGGCAGTAGCGGCGCAACCCGTCCACTTCCTGGCGCACCACGAGGGAGAGCTTGCAGTGGGTCTTGAGGCCCACGATGCCGTAAACCACGTGCACGCCGGCCTGCTCCAGTTTCCGGGCCCAGGAGATGTTGGCCTGCTCATCAAAGCGGGCCTTGATCTCCACGAGCGCCAGGACCTGCTTGCCGGCCTCGGCGGCGTCGATCAGCGCATCGACGATCGGGGAGTCGCCGGAGGTGCGGTACAGGGTCTGCTTGATGGCCTGGACCTTCGGGTCCGCGGCGGCCTGTTCGAGGAAGGCCTGGACAGACGTGGAGAACGAATCGTACGGGTGGTGCAGGAGGATGTCCCGCCGCCGCATGGCGGCGAAGACGTTGGCGGCCTTGGACGTCTCGGACTCGTTGAGGTAGCGCGAGGTGTGCGGGACGTGCTTGGGGTAGTGCAGGTCCGCCCGGTCGATGCCGGCGATCACCGACAGCCCGCGCAGGTCCAGCGGGGCCGGGACGGAGTAGACCTCGGATTCCTCGACGCCGAGTTCGCGGATGAGCAGGGCCCGGATGTTCGGGTTGATGTCGTTGGTGACCTCGAGCCGGACGGGAGGGCCGAAGCGGCGGCGCAGCAGTTCTTTTTCCAGGGCCTGCAGCAGGTTCTCGGCGTCGTCCTCTTCCACTTCGACGTCCTCGTTGCGGGTGACGCGGAACGTGTGGTGCTCCAGGACCTCCATGCCGGCGAAGAGCTGGTCCAGGTGGACGGCGATGACTTCCTCAAGGGCGATGAACCGCGCCACGCGCCCGGGGACGGAACCGGCACGGGGTCCGTCGATCGAGATCAGGCGCGGCAGCTGGTCCGGGACCTTGACGCGGGCGAAGAGCTCCTTGTCGCTGACCGGATTGCGGACCACGACGGCCAGGTTCAGGGACAGCCCGGAAATGTACGGGAAGGGGTGGGCCGGATCCACGGCGAGCGGCGTGAGGATCGGGAAGACCTTCTCGGCAAACATGGCGCTGAGCTGGTCTTTGGCCTGGGAGTCGAGTTCTTCCCAGTGCATGAGGTGGATGTGTTCGTAGGCCAGGGCGGGACGGATCTGTTCTGCGTAGACCCGGGCGTGGCGCTGCTGCAGGCGGTGGGCCGCCTCGCCGATCTGCTCGAGGACCTGCATGGGGCTCAGCCCGGCCGGGGAGGGCACGGCGAGGCCTGTGGCGATCCGGCGCTTGAGCCCGGCGACGCGGACCATGAAGAACTCGTCAAGGTTGGACGCGAAGATGGACAGGAAACTGACCCGCTCCAGCAAGTAGAGGTTGGGGTCTTCGGCCAGCTCCAGGACCCGGGAATTGAACGCCAGCCAGCTCAGCTCCCGGTCCAGGAACCGGTCGGGGCTGATGTCGCCTTCCGGCTCCAGGTTGGGGGCGAATTCGGGGATGTCGATCCGGTCCTGGGTGGCACGTGAGGCCGGCACTTCGGAGGAGCCGAAACGGGCACGCACTGGACGCACCTTGTTGTTAGACGTGGCTGTCGGGGCAGATTCCCGTTGCATGGTCTCTCCTCATTGCTGGCGCGATTAGCTTCAACCTTACAAGCAATCGCCGCGGAGCGAGCCCAGATTTCGACCGCGTCGAAGGGCCCGCGCGCCGGGCGGATTACGGTCCGGCCAGGGGCGCATACATGACGTCGACATCCCAGCGGGTGAAGCCCAGGCGGCGGTACAGCGCTACCGCCGGGACATTGTCCGCGTCCACGTAGAGCATGACGGCGTGGAGTCCGAGGTCCTGCAGGTACTTGATGCCGGCGATTGTCAGGGCTTTGCCCAGTCCGGAGCCCTGCGCTGCGGGGGCAACGCCCACAACGTAGACCTCGCCCATCGCGGGGTGGTCGCCGTGGCGCGGGTGCACCTTCGTCCAGTGGAACCCCAGGATCCGGTCCGAGGCGTCCACTGCCAGCAGGAAGCCCGCAGGATCAAACCACGGCTCGGCCATCCGGGCCTCGAGGTCCGCACGCGTCATGCTGCCCTGCTCCGGGTGATGGGCGAAGGCTGCCTTGTTCGCGGCCAGCCAGGCGTCCTCATCCTGGCCAGGGACGAAGGCCCGGAGCCTCACGCCGTCGGGCACGGCCGCGCCGGGCAGTTGCGCCGCCGCAGTGGTGAGCCGCATCTTCCACAGTTCGCGGACAGGGCCGTAGCCGTAACGCGCGGCGAGGTCTGCCGCGGCTTCATGGTTTCCGTGGGACCACGCCCTCAGGCCGGCGAAGCCCCGGGTGTTCTTGAGTTCGCCAACCAGCCGGTCTGCCACGCCCTGGTTGCGGTAGCTCGGGTGGACGGCGATTTCCAGGACCCCGGTGCCGTCAGGTTCGTCGACCACGACGGCAAAGCCGGCCAGGTCCCGCGCCGTTGCAGGATCGGATTTGTCGTCAGGGGAGTACAGCGCCAGTGTCAGCACCGAATGCGCACCGGCGTCGGCGGCGCGCAGCGTCACGAGGGTCTGCTCGGAGAGCGGGGGATTCCCGTCGGATTCCGCCGCGGCGCTCACGAGGGCGCGGACGTCGCTCAGCAGTTGTTCATCCGCGCTTCCCTTGACGGCAAGGACGGGCCAGTTTTCCGGGTGCGCAGGACTCATGATGCAAGGCTATCAGCGCCCGATTTGATCGTTCCCGGCAGGGGACGTATAGTCGATAACTCATCCGGCGTTGAGCCGGATGTGAGGGGGATCCACCACTGGGGTGGCCTCGATACGTTCGACCCGTATGTCCTCCACTGACAGCATGAATAGAAGGCCCCGGACTCTTGAGTCCGGGGCCTCCTGCGTTCAATGGATGGCAATCAGTGGATGGCGTTCACTAGCCGGTGATCATCAGGCGGTGTCCCCGGATTGGGTCCACGGTCAGGCCTCCGTCAGTTCGTCCTCCGGCTGGCGGACGAGGGTGAGGCGGTAGCCGACGTTGCGGACCGTGCTGATCAGGTTCTCGTGGTCGGCGCCGAGCTTGGCCCGGAGCCGCCGGACGTGGACGTCCACGGTACGGGTGCCGCCGTAGTAGTCGTAACCCCACACTTCGGTCAGGAGTTGCTGGCGGGTGAAGACACGGCCGGGGTGCTGGGCCAGGTACTTCAGCAGTTCGAATTCCTTGAAGGTCAGGTTCAGCGGCGCGCCGTTGACCCGCGCGGTGTAGCTGGCCTCGTCGATCACGACGCCGGCGGCGCGGATCTCTGACGGGGCGTCGTCCTGCTCGGGAACGGCGCGGGCGACGCCGAGGCGGATCCGTGCTTCCACCTCGGCCGGGCCGGCAGACTCCAGCAGGATGTCATCCACGGCCCAGGCGGAGGACACAGCGGCCATGCCGCCCTCGGTCAGGATCAGCATCAACGGGGCGCTCAGGCCGGTGGCCTTGAGCAGTTGGGTCAGGGACCGCGCGCCGACGAGGTCCTTGCGGGCATCCAGCAGAACGATGTCGCAGGGATCGGTCTCGAGCAGGGCCGTGGGTTCGGCCGGAAGGATGTGCACGCGGTGGTTCAGCAGTTCCAAAGCAGGCAGGACGTCCACCGATGATCCGGTGCTGTTCGTCAGTAGCAGGATGTGCGACATGGTTCCTCCAAGGGGTGTCCGCGCATCGTTGGGCGTCTCTGAACCGGGCTTTCACCGGCCGGTACCGGCTCCCCGCCGCGGTCCCGGGCACTGCAAAATACCTTGCAATACGGTGCCGCAGCGTGAAGCCTGGCTAAGTTATGAGTATACCTAAATGCCCCTTCCCGGCCATGGTCCCGTCACCTGCGGCCGGTCCTTTTGCGACATATATCGGTCACATAGGGCAGGATTGATCCGTCGGGGCCCGCAGCCCCGACAAAGTTGCGCCGAGTCGAATTGGGGTCTGCAGTGAGCGAAGGTACGGCCATGACGGATATGTCGACGGCGGGCGGGCAGTGAAGTCCTGGAGCATGGCCGTCATTGGCCTGGCCGGACTCGCCGCCATCGTCGCCGGTGCCTATTCCTCGCCGGGCGTCCTGCTGGCCGTAGCGGCGCTCGCCGCCGTCGGGGTCGGCGTCGGCTGGCCCCACTTCCTCGGCATTCCCGCCAAGAAGACCCTGGCCGCCCTGACCGGCCTGCCCGGAGTAGGGTCCGCCGTGGCCGCCACCTACCTCCCGGCTCCCGGATTCCTTGACTGGACGCCGGCCTTCATGGCCGCCGGTGTCATGGCCGTCTTCGTCATGCAGCTGCTCCGCGGTACCGGGCAGGCCCAGCGCCTCGAATCCACGCTCGGCTCCTGTGCGGGCGTCATGCTGTCCTGCCTGGGGGCGGGCTGGATCGCCTGCGCACGGTTCAATGGCGGCCTGGAGATGTTCCTCGTGGCCGCTATCAGCGCCGCGGTGGCCTTGCTGGCGGGCCTCATTCGCTGGCCGGACCGCGTGGTGGCGCCACTGGGAATCATCGCAGCAGGGCTGGCGGGGCCGTTGGCAGGCCTCGTGTTCTCCGACATCGCCGTCCTTCCGGCCGCCGTGGTCGGTGCCGTGGTGGGTGCCGTGCTCGTCAGTTTCCGCCGCCTGCTCATCCTCCGCGGCGACGAATTGAACTTCCTGGCCGTCCTCGGCATGGGATTGGGACCGGTGTCCGCAGTCGGTTCCCTGGCGTACTTCATAGACAAACTACTCATCTACTAAAGCGTTAGGATGGCATCATGTCCGTACTTGCATTTGAAATCTTCTTCCTTGTTCTTCTCGGCGTTGCCAGCCTTTCCATGGCCTGGTTTGCCGGTTTTGTGGTCTACCGCCTTTTCAAGGGCCAGAAGTAAACGCCTGAAGTTACACACCTGTCCAGACCCCGCAGTTTCCAGAGGTAGTTGCCGTGCCGATTGAAATTCCTACTGATCTGACGCCCGAAATCGTTCCGCTGTCCTGGCTCATTGGTGAGTGGGAGGGCAGCGGCCGGCTTGGGGCGGGGGAAGAGGACTCGGAGCACTTCCTGCAGCGGGTCTCCTTCACCCACAACGGCCTGCCGTACCTTCAGTACCGTGCCGAGAGCTGGCTGACCGACGACGACGGCACGAAGCTGCGTCCGCTGACGGTCGAGACCGGCTTCTGGGCCCTCGAACGCAAACAGCGCGACGAGGACGGCGGCCCGGGCCTGATCCCGGCGGATATCGTTCCGGTCCTGAAGAGCGCCGACGAGGTCGAAGCCCTGCGCAACAAGGACGGCGGCTTCGACATCTCAGTGTCGATCTCCCATCCGGGCGGGATCTCCGAGCTCTACTACGGCCAGATCAAGGGACCGCAGATCCAGCTCAGCACCGACATGGTAATGCGCGGCAGCCACTCCAAGGAGTACACGGCAGCCACCCGGATCTTCGGACTCGTGGACGGGAACCTGCTGTGGCGCTGGGACGTGGCAGCCGGCAAGGGGTCGACGCCGGGCGGCGGCCTGGAGGCGCATGCCTCCGCCATCCTCAAGAAAGTAAGCTGAAGTCCGGTCTCACTGATTTTCCGTTGTCCCAGCGAGCAGGGAGAAACCCAGTGAATGACACAGCGAATGCCACGGCGAAGACTGCCGGATACAGCGACCTCACGGCCGTGTATTTCAACGGCACACTCAAGAAGTCCCCGGAGAGATCCCACACCCAGGGCTTGATCGACGTGAGCCGCCGGATCATGGAGAAGCAGGGCGTCACCACCCGCGTGATCCGGACCGTGGACCACGACATCGCCAGCGGCGTATACCCGGACATGCGCGAGCACGGCTGGGCCAGCGATGAGTGGCCGGAGCTATACCCGGCCGTCCAGGCGGCGGATATCGTGATCGTCGCCGGACCGATCTGGCTGGGCGACAACTCCTCACAGACCAAGAAGCTGATCGAGCGCCTCTACGCCCACTCCGGGCAACTGAACTCCAAAGGGCAGTGGGCGTTCTACCCGAAGGTCGGCGGCTGCCTGATCACCGGCAACGAGGACGGCATCAAGCACTGCGCCATGAACGTCCTCTACAGCCTCCAGCACATCGGCTTCACCATCCCGCCGCAGGCGGACGCCGGCTGGATCGGCGCCGTCGGGCCGGGTCCGAGCTACCTCGACGAAGGCTCCGGAGGTCCGGAAAGCGACTTCACGAACCGCAACACAACCTTCATGACCTGGAACCTGCTGCACCTGGCCCGGGTACTCAAGGACGCCGGGGGGATCCCCGCCTACGGAAACCTCCCGGAGGCCTGGAAGTCCGGAACCCGGTTCGACTTCGAAAACCCGGAATACCGCTGAGCCCGCCCGTCGGACGAAGCGCCGGTGCCCGGGCCTGTCGGGACCGGAATACCCACCGACCCAAGGACGTTCCCCCAGTATGACTACCAAGAGCCCCCTGTTGTCGCGCCCGGGCGCCGTCGAAGCCGCTGGCCCCGATGCCGGCGTCGCCTCCCACTATGGCGAGCCGCTGCGGGAACAGCGCGCGCTGGCTGCCGGCTCCGCCGTCGTCGACCTCTCCTGCCGCGGCGTGGTGACGGTCAGCGGTCCGGACCGCCTCAGCTGGCTCAACACCCTCTCCTCCCAGCAGCTGACCAACCTGGCCCCGGGCCAGTCCACCGAACTGCTGCTGCTCAGCGTCCAGGGCCGGATCGAGTTCGACGCCCGGGTGGTCGACGACGGCGCAGCCACCTGGCTGATCGTCGAGGGAGCCGAGGCCGGCCCCCTCGCCGAATGGCTGAACAAGATGAAGTTCATGCTCCGGGTCGAGATCGCCGATGTCTCGGCGGACTGGGCAGTGCTCGGCTCCACCCGGCGCATCCCGGAGTGGTCTGCGCTGCAGGTCTGGGAGGACCCGTGGCCGCATGTCGGTGTAGGCGGCTACTCCTACGCGGTCGTGGGCGAGGACTCCCACCCCGGCCTGGAGCGGCCGTGGTTCGAGTACCTGGTCCCGGCCGCGGAGCTGGACACAACGGTCGGTGACCGGCCGCTGGCCGGAGCGTTGGCAGCGGAGGCGCTGCGGATCGCGGCCTGGCGTCCCCGGTGGGGTGCGGAAACCGACGACAAGACCATTCCGCACGAACTTGATCTCCTGCGCACGGCCGTGCACCTGGCGAAGGGCTGCTACAAGGGACAGGAAACCGTCGCCCGCGTCCACAACCTGGGCCACCCGCCGCGCCGGCTGGTATTCCTGCAGCTCGACGGCTCGCAGCACACGCTGCCGGCCGTCGGCAGCGAGGTCCGCGCGGGCGAACGGAAGGTCGGCACCGTGACCTCCGTCGCGCAGCATTACGAAATGGGACCGGTGGCCCTCGCTGTCATCAAACGGTCCGTGGCCCCGGAGGAGGTGCTGACCGTCCTCGACGGCGACGAGCCCTACACGGCGGCGCAGGAGCTCATCGTGGCGCCCGACGCCGGCCAGGTTGTGGGGCGCCAGACCGGATTCCTGAGGGGGACCCGGTGACCGCGGACAACGCCGCGGACAGCGCGCCTGATGACGAGACGCTGGCCCTGGCGCACGCACTCTTCCAGGCTGCGCGCGAGGGCAACACGGAACTGTTGGGCAGCTACCTGGCCGCGGGCGCCCCGGCGGCCCTGACCAACGCCGCCGGCGACTCCCTGGTGATGCTGGCCGCCTACCATGGCCACCCGGACACGGTCCGGGTGATCCTGGACCACGGCGGCGACCCTAACGCGGCCAACGACAGGGGCCAGACGCCCCTGGCCGGGGCCGTCTTCAAGGGATACACCGACGTCGCCCGGGAGCTTCTCGATGCGGGCGCCGACCCCGACGGCGGCACTCCCTCCGCACGGGCAGCCGCGCACATGTTTGCCCGGACGGACATCCTCGCGCTCCTGGGCTGAGCGCCGACGGCCGGGCGTCCCGCCGGCCGGCCACGGACCCGCCGCTCCGGCTTGCAGCGCAATACTCCATGTGGAATAGTCGTGGTGGAGTAATCGATGCTAAGTACCGACCTTGAAATACACGCCCACGAAGGACACTGGACCATGGCCCGGGCCACATCCCTGACGCCGCTCGGCGTCGCCGCGCTCTCACTGCTGGTGGAAGAACCAATGCATCCCTACGAGATGTACCAGCTCCTCATGGCCAGGCATGAGGACCGCCTGGTCAAGGTGCGCCCCGGAACCCTGTACCACGCCGTCGGCCGCCTTGAAGAGCACGGCCTGGTCGACGCCACCGGAACGGACCGGGAAGGCAACCGACCGGAACGCACCACGTACACCATCTCGGCCGCCGGCCGGGAAGCGCTCACGCAGCGGCTGCAGGACATGCTAGCCAATCCCTCGAACGAGTACCCGTCCTTCCCGCTCGCCGTCGCCGAAGCCTATAACCTCCCGGCCGACGTCGTCGTCGAACTCCTGGACCGGCGGCTCCAGAGCCTGCAGGACCAGCTCGACTTCCTGGCCTCGGCGGAGGAGCTGGTCCGCGGGAAGGGCGTGGAACGGAAGTACTGGATCGACGTCCAGTACCAGCAGGCCATGCTGCGTTGCGAGATCGGCTGGATCCGCAGCCTCCAGGACCAGCTCGGGTCGGGGGAACTGTCGTGGTAGCCGCCGTTGAGCCGCAGGCAATGACAAAGCCACCATCCCCTTGCACCCCATCAAGCACCCCATCAGCACCCTAAGGAACCCCATGGAAAACGTAGCCCGGCCGTGGCCGGCCCTCTGGTCCCTGGTGATCGGCTTCTTTATGATCCTGATCGACACCACCATCGTCTCGGTGGCCAATCCGCGCATTATGGAAGGCCTGCACGCTGACATCAACTCGGTGATCTGGGTAACCAGCGCCTACCTTCTGGCCTACGCCGTCCCGCTGCTGATCACCGGCAGGCTCGGCGACCGCTTCGGCCCGAAGAAGCTCTACCTGTCCGGCCTGGTGGTCTTCACCGCGGCCTCGCTCTGGTGCGGGCTCTCCGGGGACGTCCAGACCCTCATCGAGGCCCGCGTGCTGCAGGGCCTCGGCGCGGCCATGATGACTCCGCAGACCATGGCTGTCATCACGCGCATCTTCCCGCCGGACCGTCGCGGAGCGGCCATGGGCATCTGGGGCGCCACGGCCGGCGTCGCCACGCTGGTGGGCCCGATCCTGGGCGGTGTCCTCGTGGACGGGCTCGGCTGGGAATGGATCTTCTTCATCAACATTCCCGTCGGCATCGCAGGCTTCATCCTGGCCCTGCGTTTCGTTCCGGCACTGAGCACCCACCCGCACAAGTTCGACATCCCGGGGGTGCTGCTCAGCGCCGTCGGGCTGTTCCTCGTGGTGTTCGGCATCCAGGAGGGCGAGACGTACAACTGGGGGACCATCACCGGGCCCATCACGGTGTGGGGACTCATCATCGCCGGCATCGTGGTCCTGGTTGCATTCGTCGTATGGCAGCGGGTCAACAAGGGCGAACCGCTCCTGCCGCTCTCGCTCTTCAAGGACCGGAACTTTTCCCTGGCCAACATCGGCATCACCACGGTCGGCTTCACGGTGACAGCCTTCAGCCTGCCGCTGATCTTCTACTACCAGATTGTCCGCGGCCTGACCCCCACCCAGTCAGCGCTCATGATGGTCCCGATGGCGTTGATCTCAGGAGGCCTGGCGCCGGTTGTCGGACGGATCATTGACCGGGTCAACCCGAAGTACATCACGGCGGCCGGCCTGGTCCTGATGTCGGTGGCGCTGTTCTGGAACTCCTCGCTCATGCACCCGGACACGCCGATCTGGCTGTTCCTCCTGCCCAGTGCCGTGCTGGGGTTCGCGAACGCAGGCATCTGGGCCCCGCTGAGCTCCACGGCCACCCGCAACCTGCCGCCGCGGCAGGCGGGCGCCGGCTCGGGCGTCTACAACACCACGCGGCAGATCGGCGCGGTCCTCGGCAGCGCGGCCATTGCCGTCCTCATCCAGTCGCGGCTCGCGGCGGAGCTTCCGGCGGCGCCGGGCGGGTCCGGCAAGGCCAGCCCCATGGCCTTCGGCGGCACACTGCCCGAGGCGCTGCACGAGGGGTTCTCGACGGCGATGGGCCAGTCCATCATGCTGCCCGCGGCGGTGATACTGCTTGGCGCAGCCGTGGCGCTGTTCTTCGCCAAACCCAAGGCCCTCCAGGGCTGGGGAACCCCGGGCACGGTTCCGGCGGCTGCGGAACCCTCAAGCGCCGAGCCGGCCGCGGCAGAACCCAGCTAGAGGCCGGCCCCGGCCGGCATCCGGATCAGCCCAGCAGCACGCTGGTCTGGATGCCGCCGGCGGTGAAGCCCAGACTCCGGGCCAGGGCCAGCGATCCTTTGTTGCTGACGTCGGAGCGCCACTGCAGCGTCAGGCCCGAGGCCAGGGCCTCGTGGGCCGCTATGGAAGCCGCCAGCGTGCCGACGCCGAGGCGCCGCCACTCCGGAGCCACCAGTACCCCGAGCTCCGCCAGGAAGCCCTCCCACTCGGTGTAGGCGCCGCAGGCCACCGGCGTCCGGCGCCCGTCTTCGCTGTGCATGATGGTGAAGCGGTGCTCGAGGTCCGCGAGGCCGACCTCGTTGACATCGTCCGGCGGACACAGCGCTTCGAGTTCGATCGCTTCCGGGTTGCCGTGCGAGACAGTCAGCTCCTCGGAGGGCTGCTGCAAGGGCAGCTCGTCGGCGAAGAACAGCGCGGCGGCGCCCAGCCCGTGGCCGCCGTGCCCGCGGGTGATAGTCATCAGCGTGACGTGCTGCGCCAGCTCCTCGTCCGAGTACCCGGCGGCCCCGTCGATGGCCCACTGCGGCCCGACCAGGGCGGAGCTGCCAAACAGGCGGACGAACTGCAGGGAGCGGGCTGCTTCATCGGCCCGGGTGAGGCGGCGGCCCGCGGCGGCGGCGAAAGCGCCGTCGTCGAGTCCCAGCCGGCGTGCCCACGCGAGCTGGATGATTTCAGCGGAACCGGGCGCAAGAGTCATGCCTCAACCCTACCCAGCCGCGGCCGGTGGATGCCCCGCCGCCGGGGGACGCCTAGCCGAAGAGGACCGCGGCCTCGTCGTAGCGGCCCTGCGGCACGGACTTGATGTTCCCCAGTGCGGCGTCGAAGCCGACGTGGACGATGTCGGTGCCGTTCAGGGACACCATGGTGCCCCAGCGCTGCTCCACCACGGAATCGATTGCGGCCATGCCGAGGCGGGTGGCCAGGACCCTGTCGAAGGCCGTGGGGACACCGCCGCGCTGGATGTGCCCCAGCACCGTGGCCCGGGTCTCGATGCCGGTCCGGGCCTCCAGTTCGGGGGCCAGCAGTTCGGCGATGCCGCCCAGGCGCGGCCGGCCGAAAGTGTCCAGGCCGCGCTCGGAGTGCGGAGACTCCTGGCCTTCGGGGACGAAACCCTCCGCGACGACGACCAGAGGCGCGCGGCCGCGGTCACGGGCCGAGACGACCCACTCCGTGATCTGTTCCATCGAGGCTTTCTGCTCGGGGATCAGGATGGCGTGGGCGCCGGAGGCCATGCCGGCGTGCAGCGCGATCCAGCCGACGTGGCGGCCCATCACTTCGGCGATCATGGTCCGGTGGTGGGATTCCCCGGTGGTGCGCAGACGGTCGATTGCCTCGGTGGCGATCTCCACGGCGGTATCGAAGCCGAACGTGTAGTCGGTGGCGTCGAGGTCGTTGTCGACGGTCTTGGGGACGCCCACGATCTTCAGGCCGGCATCGGTCAGGCGCTTCGCGGCGGCGAGGGTGCCTTCGCCGCCGATGGCGATGATGGCGTCGATGCCGAGCCGGTCCATGTTTGCCTTGATGACCTCGGGGCCGCCGTTGTTCTCGAACGGGTTGGTCCGGGAGGTGCCGAGGATGGTCCCGCCCTGCTTCGCGATGCCGCGCACCAGGGCGCGCGGAATGTCGATGATGTCGCCCTCGACCACGCCGCGCCAGCCGTCCAGGAACCCCACGAATTCGTGGCCGTGCACGGCGATGCCCTTCAGGACGGCGCCGCGGATCACGGCGTTCAGTCCGGGGCAGTCTCCGCCGCTGGTGAGGATTCCAATTTTCATGTCTCGGCTCAAATCCTGGTTCGAAGGTATACAGGCAGAGCGCCACGCTGAGCTCACCTAGAGTCTAGTGGCGCATGTGGGCCGGGACACAAACGGTTACAGCGAAGGGGTGTCCCTGCCTGGACGGCAGGGACACCCCTTCACTTGGCGCCTGGCTCCTGTGGAGCCTCCCCGCACGGGGCGGCGTCAGGGTCGGCTGGAGCGCCTCTCAAGGAAGTTCTCGAGGACGATGGCGTTCCGCTGGTCCGGGAGGATCAGCCACGCCGCGAGATAGAAGACGAAAGCCGGGCCGGGAAGCAGGCTCAGGAGCAGGTAGGCGATGCGGACGTACGCCACGTCCACATTCAGTTTGGCGGCGATGCCGCCGCAGACGCCGCCCAGCCAGCGCTGCGGTCCGCGTTTCAGGCCTAGGCCCCGGACGATGCTGAAGAACTTATCCATGGTTCAAGACTTCCCTGTGGTTGGTTTTTTGTCACGTCCGCGCGCTGACAGCAGTCCGCCGATCACGAGGGCGGCCCCGGCGCCGATCATCAGGCCGATGAGCACGTACGTGCCGTTAAGGGCGACGATGCCGAGCCGGGAAATGATGATCAGTGCGGCCAGGGCCAGCACGATCAGTCCCCAGACGACCGTGCCAACGCGGGCGCCGGGCCGTGGTCCGTCCGGTGCCTGGCGCTCCTGGACTTCAGGGTCATAGCTGGACATTTCAGTTGCCTTCCTTGATGGTCACGTTGCTGACGGTCCCGGAGATCCTGAGGACCAGCCGGGCCCCCGGCTTGGCCGTGTTGTAGTCGCTCTGCTGGTTCGTCATGCCGCCATGGTCCTGGCTGCCTTCGTGGAGGTTCCCCATGGTCATGTCCGCCTGGACCTGCACCGGGACGGTGTCGGGGATCACCACGGTCAGGTTGCTGGCCGTCGCGTCGATGGGAACGACGACGTCGGCGCCCAGCGGGGGGTTCAGCGCCAGCTTTGTCAGGTCGACAGTCCCCGTCCCGCCCGTGATATCGAAGCCGCTCCGGGCCTGTTCAATGCTGGCGGGTGTCCAGTCTGCGTTCTGGAGCCGGAACCGGTCCCCGTTCGGCACCACGTTGAAGATTCCGCCGATGATCAGTGCGACGACGGCGAAAAAGCCCAGGATGCCCGCGGTGCGGCCCCTTAGCCCGGCGGCCAGGATGCCGAGGCCAAGGACGGCCGCTCCGGCCGCCCAGACCAGGGCGTTGCCGGAGGTGCCAAGATCGATCACGTTGGCGGCGTTGAGGGCTTTGAGGCCGCCGCCCACGAGCAGGGCCGCACCGACCGTCATGGCGACGGCGGGCGTGCCGGGTCCCGGATTGCGGCGCCTGGCCTGCGGTCCCGGAGTTCCGCCGGGCATCGGGCGGTAGCCGCCGGAAGGAGGAATGGGGCCGTAGGGCGGGACGGTACCGGACGGCGGAACGGTTCCGTAGGGCGGAGGCGGACCCCAGGCCGGACCGGCAGCCGGCACGCTGGACGCGTCCGGGAAGGGGGCTGCATCGCCTGTGTTTGCCGGGTTGAGCGGGGTTGCGGGGACTCCGGGCAGGTTGCTCGATGCCATGGAGGGGTTCCCGTGCCGGGCCTTGTTCCGCTGCGTCAGGTAGTAGACGAGGTAGGCGGCGGCGCCCACCCACACGGCGGTCCAGACAAAGGCGCCGAAGCCGTAGCGGTCCCAGCCCCAGACGCCGTTGCCCAGGCTGGGGAAGCCGATGATCGTGGTGATCAGGGCCCCGGTCATGCCCGCGGTCCATCGGCCTGCCGCGGCCTCCTGGACGTGGATGCGGCCGTCGGGTTCCGGCAGGAAGGCCCAGGCGAGGCCATAGAGGAGCACGCCGACGCCCGCGAAAATGGTCAGGACAATCAGGACGCCGCGGACGATCAGGGGATCGACCCCGAGCCGCTGGGCTACGCCGCTGGCGACGCCGCCGATCCACCGCTCCCTTCCGCGCGAGATTCCCTGGCTGCGGATCCAGTCGAAGAAGTGCTGCGGCTGGGCGCCTTCCCGCGGCGGCGTCGCGCCGTAGTAGGGCGGCGGAGGGGTGCCCGGCGTGCCCGGGCCACCGGGCGGATAGAGCGGCGGGGGCTCCGGGGCGGACCCGCCGCGACCCGGCGCGCTCGCCGGTTCCGCCGAGGGGGAGGGGGATGGGGAGGTGGGGACCGGCGCCGGGAAGGACGTGCCGTCCGGACGGCCGGGGACGCCGTTTGCGGAGCCTTGGCCTTCAGCTGGGTGCGGGGTGGAATCGTTCATACCTCGATCCTTCCGTTTCCGGCTCTGCCGTTCTACTGGGGAACACCCTGACTCATCCCTGAGCGGCCCCCGGTTGAGCCCGGAAACGCCGCCCGGGAACCCCGATCCGTGCTTGGATTGATGCATGACAACTGCCGCTGCCCGCCCGCCGCTGACCCGTGGCGGCGGCCGTGTGATTGCAGGCGTCTGTGCAGGCCTCGCCGACCACCTTGGCTGGCCGGTGAGCATGGTCAGGATCGGCATGGTGCTGGCCGCGCTTGCCGGCGGCGCCGGAGTGGCGTTTTACGCCTGGCTCTGGATCATGGTTCCCACGGCGGACGAAAGCGCGAAGAGAACCGGCCCGCGGCCGGCGTCGCCAATAGCCCCGGCGGTGAGCGTCCCCGGGGCATCCCCCTCGGGATTCATGTGGAGCAGGGGGCCGGCGGTCCCGTTCGGCAAGGAGATCCTGCTGGGCGCAGGACTCCTCCTGGCGGCCGGAATCCTCATCGCCCGGCTCCTGGGCTTTGACGTTCCGTTGGGCACCCTGATCCCGGCCGCAGCCATCCTGGGCGGCGCGGCGATAGCCTGGATGCAGCTGGACGAGACCCGCAGGGCCGGCCTCGTGGACAAGACCAAAGCCGACCAGGCAGGCGGCTGGGTCCGCCTCGCCGCGGGGCTGGCACTGGTGGTGGCCGGCGTGCTGCTGATGGTCTCAGGCTCCGGTTCCTGGGAACAGACCTGGCTGGCCCTGCTCTCCTCGGTGGCCGTCCTCGGGGGCGTGGCCCTCGTGTTGCTTCCCTGGGGACTGAAGTTCTGGCGCGATCTTGAAACCGAGCGCGCCGGCCGGGTCCGTGCCACGGAGCGCGCCGAGATTGCCGCCCACCTCCACGATTCCGTGCTCCAGACGCTGGCCCTGATCCAGCGGCGGGCCGGCAACGAGCACGATGTCGTGCGGCTGGCACGCGCGCAGGAGCGTGAGTTGCGGGGCTGGCTCTACCGGGACCCCGGTAAGGAAGCCGGCCAGCTGTCCGCCGGCATTAAGGCCGCAGCCGCTGAGGTCGAGGACGCCCAGGGGCAGGCTGTGGAAGTGGTCAGCGTCGGCGACTGCGCCATGACCGAACGCCACGAGGCGCTCGTCCAGGCGGCCCGTGAGGCCATGCTGAACGCTGCCCGGCACGGAGGCGGCGCCGTCTCCGTGTACCTGGAAGTAACCGACGGCGCCGCTGAGGTCTTCGTCAAGGACCGCGGCCCCGGTTTCGACCCGGAGACGGTCCCCGGCGACCGGCTCGGCGTGCGGGAATCGATTGTGGGGCGGATGAACCGCCACGGCGGCACCGCCACCATCAGCAGCAGCACGGACGGCACCGAAGTGCGGCTGCGGCTGCCCGCCTCCGCGGGACCGGCCGCAGCGGAGAACGGAGAGGGCAAAGCATGAACACCGCAGAGGCAACGCATCCAGCCGCAGGGATCCGCGTGGTCATCGTGGATGACCATGCCATCTTTCGGTCCGGGCTGAAAGCGGACCTGGATCCCGGCATCGTCGTCGCGGGCGAGGCCGGAACCGTCGAGGAGGCCATTGCCGTCATCGCAGCCGCGCGTCCCGACGTCGTGCTGCTGGACGTCCATCTGCCCGGCGGCCTCGGGGGAGGGGGACGCGAAGTGCTGGCAGGTTCGGCGCCGCTGCTGGGTGGCACCCGGTTCCTCGCGCTGAGTGTCTCCGACGCCGCGGAGGACGTGGTCTCGGTCATCCGGGCCGGCGCACGCGGGTACGTGACCAAGACGATTTCCGGTCCGGAGATCAGCGATGCCGTCCGCCGGGTCGCGGGTGGCGATGCCGTCTTCTCGCCCCGCCTTGCCGGCTTTGTCCTCGATGCCTTCGGCACAGCCCCCGCGGAGATCGCCGACGGGGAACTGGACCGGCTTTCCGCCAGGGAGTTGGAGGTGATGCGCCTGATCGCCCGTGGATACAGCTATAAGGAAGTCGCCAAGGAGTTGTTCATCTCGATCAAGACCGTCGAAACCCACGTCTCGGCTGTGTTGCGCAAGCTCCAGCTCTCCAACCGGCACGAACTGACCCGGTGGGCCGCCGAGCGACGACTCCTCTGAGCGTCAGCCCCGTAGCCCCTCTGGACATGCTCATTCTTAGACAGCACGAGTGGGCAGAATGGCATTCTGTCCATTAATGGTCATTGGGGCTGGACATGTCCCGTGGTGCGTGGTGCGGGGGCTGGACATGTCCCGTGGCACCGTAGTCCTTCTGGACATGCTCATTCTTAGACAGCACGAGTGGGCAGAATGGCATTGTGTCCATTGGTGGTCATTGGGGCTGGACATGTCCTGCGGTGCGTGGTGCGGGGGCTGGACATGTCCCGTGGCACCGTAGTCCTTCTGGACATGCTCATTCTTAAACACCACGAGTGGGCAGAATGGCATTGTGTCCATTGGTGGTCATTGGGGCTGGACATGTCCTGCGGTGCGTGGTGCGGGGGCTGGACATGTCCCGCGCGAGGGTCCTATTTGGCCTTGCCGAGGAAGTCCTGCAGCCGGGCGACGCCGGTGGCCAGATCGTCGTCGCCCAGGGCGTAGGAGAGGCGGAGGTAGCCGGAGGGGCCGAACGCTTCGCCGGGAACGACGGCGACCTCGACTTCGTCCAGGATAAGGGCCGCGAGTTCCGCCGACGTCGAGGGCCGGACCGGTCCGTTCGCCGACGGGAACTCCTTGCCCAGCAGTGCGCGGACGTCCGCGTAGACGTAGAAGGCGCCCTTCGGCGTCGGGCAGTCAACGCCCTCGATGGCGTTCAGGCCCGCCACGATCGTCTTGCGGCGGCGGTCAAAGGCGACTTTCATCGCGTCGACGGCGGTCAGCGGACCGGACACCGCGGCGAGGGCGGCAACCTGGGGGATGTTGGAGACGTTGGATGTGGCGTGCGACTGCAGGTTGGTGGCGGCCTTGATGACGTCGGCCGGCCCGATCATCCAGCCCACGCGCCAGCCCGTCATGGCATAGGTCTTCGCGACTCCGTTGAGGATGACGACTTTGTCGCCGAGCTCGGGGACTGCGGTGGCAATGGAGGTGAACGGGACGCCGTCGTACGTCAGGTGCTCGTAGATCTCGTCGGTGACAACCCACAGGCCCCTGGACGCTGCCCACTGGCCGATCTCCTTGACCTGTTCCGGGGAGTAGACGGCGCCGGTGGGATTGGACGGGGAAACGAAGAGCAGGATCTTGGTGCGGTCGGTGAGGGCTGCTTCCAGCTGCGCGACCGTGACCAGGTATCCCTGCTCGGGCCCGGCGAAAACCTCCACCGGGACGCCGCCGCCGAGCCGGATGGCCTCCGGGTAGGTGGTCCAGTACGGGGTGGGCACAATGACCTCGTCGCCCGGATCCAGCAGGGTCGCGAAGGTGTTGTAGACGGCCTGCTTGCCGCCGTTGGTTACGAGCACCTGGGACGCGTCGGCCTTGTAGCCGGAGTCCCGGAACGTCTTGTCCGCGATGGCCTGCTTCAGCTCGGGCAGCCCGCCGGCGGGGGAGTAGCGGTGGTACTTGGGCTGGCTGGCGGCCTCGATAGCGGCCTGAACGATGTAATCGGGCGTCGGGAAATCGGGCTCGCCGGCGCCAAAGCCGATGACCGGCCGGCCGGCTGCCTTCAACGCCTTCGCCTTGGCATCGACAGCCAGCGTGGCGGATTCGGCTATGGCGGAAATGCGCTGGGAAATGCGGGCGGCAGACATGGCAGGTCCATTCTTCGCTTACAGCTGGGTGGCTGAATGTGGGATTCGACGGAATCTACTCTATGCTGATCACCGGATCCTCCGGGGTGCCGGCCCGGAAATGTGACTGAAAGCTTTCAGTTGATTTCCGGCGGACACGCCGGGGTCCACGGACGGCCGGTTCGACGTAGACGCAGTTGTTGCGTAGACTGGTTCTCCGGTGTTGAAAACACGATGATGGTCTGCGCCTCAGGGAAATCTGGGGGAAACGCCGGCTGGAACGGTTTTTCGCTCCATAGGGTAGTGGCGCAATTGGTAGCGCAGCGGTCTCCAAAACCGCAGGTTGCAGGTTCGAGTCCTGTCTGCCCTGCGCATGCTGTTCCGGGAAACGGAACCAGCGCAGCAACCATGGTTCAGTTCAGAACCGGGTATCCGACATTGCGAGGATGAGTGAGGACCAGGTGACCGAAACAGCTGCAAGCAGCTCCAAAGGCCGCCCCGCCAAGAACGCCGCCAAGGCTGGCTTCTTCGCTCGCATAGCACTCTTCGTCCGGCAGGTAATTGGCGAACTGAAGAAGGTCGTTGCACCGACCCGCAAGGAATTGATCAACTACACGCTCGTGGTGCTGGTGTTCGTGGTCATCATGATGCTCATCGTCACCCTGCTGGACCTGGCCTTCGGAACCGGAGTGAGCTGGGTCTTCGGCAGCCAGGGCGCCACGGACCGCTAAGGCGACCGGTCCGCAGACCGCGTGGATGCCCCGGGAAACCGGAGGTTCCGCGGGGTGTGCGGAATTGAGTCATTTAAATAGGCATGTTAGGCAATGAGGAAGCAGGAGACCAAGTGTCTGAGCAGGAGCTCGAGGTAACTGAGACTGAGCTGGATAAGAGCCAGGACGCCGCGGTGGATGCCGCGGAAGAGTCCGAGGCTGTGTCTGCTGCGCCCGAATCCGACGTCACTGACGAGGCCGCAGCGCTTGAAGCAGCGGACGAGGCAACCGAATCCGCAGATACTGCAGCCGAGTCCGACGAAGCTGCAGTTGGGTCCGAGGACGCGCTGGCGGCAGCTGCTGCCGCCGCCGAAGTTGACCCGGCAGATGAATTCAAGGCCAAGCTGCGTCGCCAGGAGGGTGACTGGTACGTCATCCACTCCTACGCAGGCTATGAGAACCGCGTCAAGGCAAACCTTGAGACCCGCATCCAGACCCTGGACATGGAAGATTACATCTTCGAAATCCAGGTTCCGATGGAAGAAGTCGTTGAGATCAAGAACGCTCAGCGCAAGGTCATCAACCGCGTCCGGATCCCCGGCTATGTCCTGGTCCGCATGGACCTGACGGATGCCTCCTGGGGCGCCGTCCGCCACACCCCCGGTGTCACCGGCTTCGTGGGCAACGCCCACAACCCCGTGCCGCTGCGCCTGGATGAGGTCTTCTCCATGCTCGCCCCGGTCTTCGAAGAAGAACAGGCCGAGAAGGGCAAGCCGGTCAAGCACGCTGCCGCGCACGTCGACGTCGACTTCGAGGTCGGCGAATCGGTCATCGTCAAGGAAGGTCCGTTCGAGACCCTTCCGGCCACGATCTCCGAGATCAAGGTCGATTCCCAGACCCTTGTGGTGCTCGTCTCCATCTTTGAGCGCGAGACTCCCGTCACCCTGTCGTTCAACCAGGTCAGCAAGATCTAGCTTTCCCACAGAATTCGCCCCGGACTGCCCGCTTAGCAGCCACGGGGCGGCCGGCCGCCTCGCCATGGCGGCCACCAACCTGAGGCACGCTCCTGTGTCCCAGGACGTATTTGAGAGAAGGACCTACATTGGCTCCCAAGAAGAAGGTCACCGGCCTCATCAAGCTGCAGATCCAGGCAGGTGCCGCTAACCCGGCCCCGCCGATCGGTCCTGCGCTTGGCCAGCACGGTGTCAACATCATGGAATTCTGCAAGGCGTACAACGCTGCGACGGAAGCCCAGCGCGGCAACGTTATCCCGGTGGAAATCACGGTCTACGAGGACCGTTCATTCACGTTCATCACCAAGACCCCTCCGGCTGCGGAACTGATCAAGAAGGCTGCCGGCGTCGCCAAGGGTTCACCGACCCCGCACACCGTCAAGGTTGCCAGGCTGACCCAGGCCCAGGTCAACGAGATCGCCACCACCAAGATGGAAGACCTCAACGCCACAAGCCTTGAAGGCGCAGCGAAGATCATCGCCGGCACCGCCCGTTCCATGGGCATCACCGTCGAAGGTTAATTCCCCCACCGCTGATGCGGCGTCGGGTTCGGAATACCGATCGCGACGCCGGACAGCACCGCCGGGCGACCGGCACCACCTAATCATTGAAAAACCGGACTTCCGGAACGGATTAACCAGCCGGAATTCCGACTGTGGCAGGGCCCAGCGCGGTCCGCAGACCACAACTGCACAAGGAGAATAAGCAGCATGGCAAAGCGCAGCAAAGCATACGAGGCAGCCGCAGCCAAGATCGACGCGGAGAAGTTCTACGCGCCGTTCGAGGCAGTGACGCTGGCCAAGGACACCAACCCGTCCAAGTTCGACGCAACCGTTGAGGTCGCTTTCCGCCTGGGCGTTGACCCTCGCAAGGCCGACCAGATGGTCCGTGGCACCGTCAACCTGCCGCACGGCACCGGCAAGGTCGCCCGCGTCCTCGTCTTCGCAACGGGCGACAAGGCTGAAGCAGCAATCGCTGCCGGCGCCGACTTCGTTGGTTCTGATGACCTGATCGAAAAGATCGCGGCCGGCTGGACCGACTTCGACGCCGCCGTCGCCACCCCCGACCTCATGGGCAAGGTTGGCCGCCTCGGTAAGGTCCTGGGTCCGCGTAACCTGATGCCGAACCCGAAGACGGGCACCGTGACCGCTGACGTCGCCAAGGCCGTCAACGACATCAAGGGCGGCAAGATCGACTTCCGCGTCGACAAGCACTCGAACCTGCACTTCATCATCGGCAAGGTTTCCTTCGACGCCATCAAGCTGGCCGAGAACTACGCCGCCGCTCTGGAGGAGGTCCTCCGCCTCAAGCCGTCCGCTTCCAAGGGCCGCTACATCCAGAAGGCCACCGTCGCCACGACGTTCGGCCCGGGCATCTCGGTTGACCCCAACGTCACCAAGGTCCTGACCGAGGTCTAAGCCTCACCGGTACGAACTGAGAGACCGTCCCGCAGTTGCGGGGCGGTCTTTCTGCTTTCCCGGGCAGTGGCCCGTCGGAGCATTCCGTGGCACGGAAACTCCTTGGAAGTGCCGGGGCCGCCGGTTAAGCTGACCCGGTGACGACAGCGCCGTACCTCATAGAACCCCTCAATCTCCCGGCAGCCCTCCACGCCCCGGACAACGGGGACTTCCTGGAGTTCACGAAACTCTGTGACGCCGTGGTGCTGCAGACCTGGGGCAGCCTGGACCGCGGCGCTTCCCCGGCGGCCCGGCTCCAGTACTGGCAGGACACCCCCTACACCCGGCTGCGGCAGTTCTTCGTGCGCCAGGACGGCCGCATGGTTGCCAGATCGTTCGTCCGGTTCTGGCTGCAGGAGAACCTGCGCCTCGCCCTCGTAAGGGTCGAGGTCCTCGACGGCTTCGCGGGCCGCGGGATCGGCACGGCCCTCCTCCGCCACATCGAGGAGCTGGCCACCTCGGAAGGCCGCACGATCCTTCAGGGCTACACGGAGCATCCCGCAGCCTTCGACCCCGATGAGCCCGGCGCGGGCGCCGCCCTGGTCAAGCCCGCGACCGGCTCGGGAGCACTGCCCGCCGGGGCGCCAGGAGTGCGCTTCGCGCTGACGGCAGGGTACCGGCTGGAGCAGGTGGAACGATTCAGCAGCCTTGAGCTGCCCGCGGCCGCGGCAGTCCTGGACGAACTGGAGGAGGACGCGCGGCGCAAAGCGGGGGAGTACGAGCTGCTGCACTGGACGGATGAGTGCCCGGACGAGTACCTCGACCAGCTCGCACTGCTGATGTCGCGCATGAGCACGGACGCGCCGAGCGGCGGTCTCAGCTATGAAGCAGAGACCTGGGATGCTGCCCGTGTCCGGCACGTCCAGGACACGTGGCGCCTGGCAGGGCTGACCTCCCTCGTGGCTGCGGCGCGCCACCGGACCACCGGGGAGCTGGCGGCGTACTCCGTCCTCCAGCTCACGGACGCCAAGCCGTGGCTTGCCAGCCAGGACGACACCCTTGTCGCCGGCGCCCACCGCGGCCACCGGCTCGGCATGATGGTGAAGATTCTCAATCTGCGCGTGCTCCTCGCCGGCTACCCGGCGGTGAAGCGTGTCACCACTTTCAACGCCGCCGAGAACGACCACATGCTGGCCATCAACATTGCGCTCGGGTTCCGGCCGGCAGGCTTCGACGGCGAGTGGCAGCGCACCGCCGCCACGGAGGGTGCCGCCGCCCGTGAATGACCCGGCGCGTCGGACGACGGCGTCAGCCCGACGCCCGGCAGGGAGGAGCCCGAGGTCACCCATGGAATGCCGGAGTAAACCGGCATATGCTGACGGTTGAAAGCCCGGCCTATGCCGGGCCTCCGGCACCGATGGTGGGCGGCAGAACGGCTGGAATGATGCCCTCAATGGCAAACGACGTACGGATTGAACAGCTCTGGATACCCGATTCCCTCGACGGGCCGGACGCCGCCGACTTTCTTGCCGCCGTCGAAGTCGGCCGCAAGGTGCGGATGCAGACCTGGGGCAGCGACGACCTCGCCTATGCCCCGCAGGAGAAGCTGCTTGAGATGGCGGACCCCTACGAGCGCCAGGTGATCCTCGTGGCAAAGATCCGGGGAAACATCGTCGGAACCGCGGACATCGCCCTGCCCCTCGTGGACAACCTTGATCTGGCAGAATTCACCCTCGACATTCTTCCGGAGTTCCGGCACCAAGGGGTGGGCCGGCAGCTGCTTGAAGCGGCGGAGCACTTTGCCCGCGATGAGGGGCGGCACACGATCCTGATCGACACCAACCATCCGGGCGCTTCCCTGACCGACGGCGACGCCGAGCAGCTGGTCCCCGGCAGCGGGCTCGGCTTCGTTCCGCTGGGCAGCCGCGAGGTCGAGTTTGCCCGGCTCACCGGCTACACCCTGCAGCACATCGAGCAGTTCAGCTCCCGCGCCCTTCCCCTGGACAGCAAGCTTGTCGCCGAGTTGGAGGCCGAGGCCAACGAGGCCAACGGCGGCCGCTACCGCCTGCACCACTGGACGGACAGGTGCCCGGACCAGTGGCTGGAGGCCGTCGCGGCACTCGAAAACCGGGCCGGCGAGGACGGGGTCCCGGGCGTGGAGGCGGAAGACATGGTGTTCGACGGCGGCATCCTCCGCGAGGCGGAAGAGGTCGCCATCGCGCAGGGGCGCCGGACGGTGGTCACCGCCGTCGAGCACATTGCCAGCGCAACGCTTGTTGGCCTGACCACGATCAGCGTCCTGGCCCTCCGCCCGGATGTGGTGTTCCAGGACGACACGGTGGTGCTCCAGGAGCACCGGGGCAACAAGCTGGGCCTGCTGATCAAGGTCGCCAACATGGAACGGCTCACCGAACAGTTCCCGGACTCCCGGGTCCTCTACACCTGGAACGCGCCGGAGAACCGCTACCTGCTCAAGGTCAACCAGCAGCTCGGATTCACCACTGCGGGCGTGACCGGCATCTGGCAGAAGGAACTGCCGGACTTCGGCCCCACCGTCAGCTGAGGCGGGACGGCCATGCCCGATTTGGAGCAGACGCAACGTGTCCCGTAAGCTGGGAGAACCAAAGACCGTCGGTTGTTGGAAATCCACTCTCCCAAGCAAGGCTCACTTCTGCAGCCGCGCCGGGGAGGTGCAGTGGATCTCCAGACGAAGGACCCTGAACATAGGGCGGCCGGCGCAGGTGAACGAAGCAAAGCTCCGCAGTCATTGACCGCGTCGAGACAAGCCCCGTGCATCTGCGCGGGGCGTTTTTTAGTTTTAGCTCATCTGAGCGGGGACCCGGAATCACCGGCACTATCCCCGGAAGGAGGGTTATGGCAACGCCTAGCAAGGTTTCAGCAGTAGCTGAGATCACTAACGATTTCAAGGAATCGAACGCCGCTGTCCTGACCGAATACCGTGGGCTCACCGTTGCACAGCTCAAGCAGCTGCGTGTTTCTCTCGGCCAGGAAACCAAATTCTCGGTCGTCAAGAACACCCTGACCGCAATTGCAGCCAAGGAAGCTGGTGTCGAAGCATTCGACGGCCAGCTCGCCGGCCCCACTGCAATCGCGTTCATCAAGGGTGACGCAGTTGCCGCTGCCAAGAGCCTGACGGATTTTGCCAAGGCCAACAAGCAGCTGGTCATCAAGACCGGTTACTTCGAGGGCAAGGCACTGAACGCCAGCGAAGTTGCTGCCCTGGCAGCACTCGAGTCCCGCGAGCTGCAGCTCGCCAAGGTTGCAGGCATCCTCAAGGCTCCTGCTGCCGCTGCTGTACGCATCATCGACGCGCTGCGCCTCAAGCTTGAAGAAGAGAACGGTGCTCCGGCTGAAGCCGAGGCGCCCGCCGCTGAAGAAGCTCCGGCCGAAGCCACCGCAGATGCAGCAGTAGAGGCTGAAGCTCCGGCTGAAGCCGCAGCCCCCGAAGAGAACTAACTCTCTTCTCACCAAGACTCCGGTGTGAAGGCAAGGCCCAGGCCGCCGATCACCACTATAGGAAGGACGCCACACCATGGCGAAGCTCACCAACGAAGAGCTCATTGAAGCTTTCAAGGAACTGACCATCATCGATCTCTCTGAGTTCGTCAAGCTCTTCGAAGAGACCTTCGAAGTTACGGCCGCTGCCGTTGCTGTTGCTGGCCCCGCTGCCGGCGCTGCTGCAGAAGAAGAAGAGCAGACCGCATTCGACGTCATCCTCGAGCACCCGGGCGACAAGAAGATTGCAGTCATCAAGGAAGTTCGTGCAATCACGTCCCTGGGCCTCAAGGAAGCCAAGGACGTTGTCGACAGCGCCCCGAAGGCCATCCTCGAAGGTGTCACCAAGGAAGCTGCCGAGAAGGCTGTTGCTCAGCTCGAAGAGGCTGGCGCACGCGTTACCCTCAAGTAACTCGATCGGTCCGGGAACCCCGATCCGTTCGGGTTGCCGCTCTGCTCCGGGAAACCCCGTCCACCCAGGTGGGCGGGGTTTCCTGCGTTCGGGGCCGGATCGGGCCGGGCCGGAGCGGACGGAACCGAAAGCTTTGCCAAAGAGATTGTGAACTCTCTGTTCTAGTGGGTGTGGGCGACCCTAGACTGTGGCTTTGTGCCGACCGGCCACCAACATTGAGGAGTTCACACACAATGACGGACCCGAACATTCCACTGTCCCGCCGCGCCATGCTCACCGCAGCCCTCGTGGGCGGGAGCGCCGCGGCCGCCACCCTGGCCGGCGCCGCCGCCGCCCACGCCGGACCTGCCGCCGGGTCCGACACCCGGGCCGGCGGCGGGAAGCAGTTCACGCTGACGGTGCTCGGCACCACCGATCTGCATAACAACGTCTTCAACTGGGACTACTTCAAGAACGTCCCCTACTCCGACTCCGCCAGCAACCGGATCGGGATCGCCCAGGCCGCCACGCTCATCAAAGCCATGCGGGCAGAGCGGGGCGCGGCCAACACCCTGACGATCGATGCCGGGGACACCATCCAGGGCACGCCACTGGCCTACTATTTCGCCAAGATCAACCCGATCTCCGCGACGGTCAAGCACCCCATGGCCCTGGCCATGAATTCGGTGGGCTACGACGCCGTCTGCCTGGGCAACCACGAGTTTAACTACGGCATACCGCTGCTGCGCACGTGGGAGGGGCAGCTGGACTTCCCCCTGCTCGGCGCCAACGTCCGCGACGCCGCGACGGGCAGCCGGGCGTTCACCCCGTATGTCCTCAAGCGCGTCAAGACCGGCAATGGCTGGGTGACCGTGGGGCTGGTCGGCTTCGTGACCCCCGGCTGTGCGCTGTGGGACCGCGACAACGTCCAAGGCCGGCTGGACTTCAACGGGATCGTGGAGGAGGCCAGGAAGGTCATCCCGGAAATGAAGGCCGCGGGTGCCGATGTGGTGATTGTCTCCAGCCATTCGGGCGCGACGCCGGGATCCTCGTACGGCGATGCCCTGCCGTTCCCCGAGAACGCCTCCACCCAGCTGGCCGAGGAGGTCCCCGGAATCGACGCGATCCTGGTGGGCCATGCCCACCTTGAGATTCCGGAGCGCTTCGTCACCAACAAGGAAACCGGCAGGCAGGTGCTCCTGGCAGAGCCCCTGAAGTGGGGCATGCGCGTTTCCGTCATGGAACTTGAGCTGGCCAGGGAGAAGGGCCAGTGGACCGTGATCTCCGCGCACTCACACCTCCTGGACGCCAAGACGGTGGACGCGGATCCTGCTGTGGTCCGTGCCGTCCAGGCGGGGCATGACGCCACGGTGAAGTACGTGAACGCGGTGATCGGAACGTCCACTGCGCCCCTGAGCACGGCCACCGCCTGCTGGCAGGACTCGGCCGCGATTGACGCCATCAACTACGTCCAGGCCAGCACCATCAAGGCCGAACTCGCCGGCGGCCCGAACGCCGGACTCCCGGTCCTGTCCATTGCCGCCGCGTTCTCCCGCGAGGTGGACGTCAAAGCCGGTCCGCTGACGATCCGCGACGTGGCAGGGCTCTACATCTTTGACAACACGCTTCTGTCCATTAAGGTCACCGGGGCCCAGGTCAAGGCGTACCTGGAGTGGTCCGCGCAGTATTTCAGGCCTGTCAGCACTACCACGGCACGCGCTGCGGATGTGACGAACGCCGTGACGGCCACAGCCCCGAACGGCACTCCGGACTACAACTACGACGTCGTCTACGGCCTGGATGCCCCGCTGGACTACGAGATCGACCTCGCCCGGCCCGCGGGGGACCGCATTGTCGGGCTGGCCTACGGCGGCAAGGCGCTGGCCCCGGAGCAGGAATTCGCCATGGCCATCAACAACTACCGCCAGAGCGGCGGCGGCAATTTCCCGGGCGTGAAAACGGCCCCGGTGCTCTCCAACAGCCAGCAGGAGATCCGGCAGCGCATCATTGACTACGTCGTGGACCGCGGTACCCTGGACGTCGCCGTGTTCAGCCGGGACAACTGGCGCCTGACCGTGGACGGGCGGCCGCTCACCGTCACGCCCCAGACGTGACCCCGCGTCGGTCTTAACCCGCCTGGGCTAGTTGGCTTCGGTGATGTCCGCGACGACAGCGTCCAGGGCCGCCGTCAGGGCATCGGCGTCGACGAAGGCGCTGTAGCCGTGCTCCCCGGCACCCATGGAGATCCGGCGTCCGGTGAGGGTCAGGTCTGCGTAGACGGGCCAGGGCGAAGTGCTGCCGAGCGGTGTGATGGTGCCGCGCTCGTACCCGGTGGCCTCGAAGGCGGTCTCGGCCGTAGGGAGCGAGAGTTTGTTGACGCCGACCAGCTTGCGGAGCTTGGGCCAGGAAATCTGCCGGTCGCCCGGGACCAGGGCGAACAGGAAGCTGCCGTCCTTGTGTTTGACCACGAGGGATTTGACGATATCCGCGGGCTGGATGCCCAGGATCCGTGCCGCCTCATCAAGGCTGCTGGCCGCCAGCCGCTCCACGACCTGCACTTCCAAGCCCCGGGCCGCGGCGTCGGCCAGGAACCGGTCCCGGCCGGCGCCGCCCCGCATCTTCCCTGTCATCGGCCCGCCCGGTTCCGGAAGATCAGTCGCGGAAGAGCAGGAGGGCTTCGCCCTGGCCGCCGCCGCCGCAGAGGGACACGGCGGCCTTGCCCGCGCCGCGCCGCTTCAGTTCATGGGCCGCGTGCAGCGCCAGCCGGGCGCCCGACGCGCCGATCGGGTGTCCGAGGGCGATTGCACCGCCGTGGATGTTGCACTTCTCCAGCGGGTAGGCGAGGTCCTTCAGCGACTGCACCGCAACTGAGCCGAAGGCCTCGTTGATTTCGATGAAGTCGAGGTCCGCGGCAGACCATCCGGCCTTGTCGAGGGCGCTCTTGATGGCGTTGGACGGCTGCGAGTGCAGCGAGTTGTCCGGCCCGGCAACCTGGCCCGGTTTGCCGACCACGGCGAGATACTCCAGGCCGTTGTCCTCCGCGAACCTGCGGGACGTCAGTACGAGGGCGGCGGCGCCGTCGGACAGGGGAGAGGAGTTGCCTGCCGTAATGGTGCCGTCGGTGACGAACGCAGCGCGCAGGCCTGCCAGCGACTCGACCGTGGTGTCCGGCCGGATGCCCTCGTCCGACGTCAGGACGATCGGATCGCCCTTGCGCTGCTTGACGCTGACCGGCGCGATCTCGACGTCGAACACGCCGTCCTTGGCGGCCCGGGCAGCCCGCTGGTGCGACGCCGCGGCGACCGCGTCCTGGGAGGTCCGGTCGATGCCGAGGGTGAGGTTCTTGGTCTCCGTGGACAGGCCCATGGACTGCCCGTCGAACGCATCGGTCAGACCATCGTGGGCAGCGACGTCGAGCGCCTGCACAGTGCCGTACATCCAGCCCTGCCGGGAGCCCGGCAGGATGTGCGGGGCCCGGGTCATGGACTCCTGGCCGCCGGCGACGACGACGGTCGCGTCGCCGCTGCGGATCATCCGGGCGGCGTCAATCACGGCGGTGAGACCGGACAGGCAGACCTTGTTGATAGTGACCGTGGGCACATTCCAGCCGATGCCGGCTGCGATGGCACTCTGGCGGGCGGGGTTCTGGCCCGCGCCTGCCTGCAGGACCTGGCCCATGATGACGGCGTCCACCCGCTCGGCTTTCACTCCGCTGGCCGTGAGGGCAGCCCGGATGGCATGGGCGCCGAGTTCGACGGCCGTGAAGCTTGCCAGCTGCCCGTTGAGGCGGCCCTGGGGCGTGCGGGCGGCGGCGAGGATGACAACATCGTTGTTGTCCGCGGAGTTGCTCATGGTTTATCTCTTCCGATCATTGAGGGCTTACGCCTAGGTTATCGTGAGCCCCATCACCTAGCCATTCGACTGCGCGGGCCGCCTGCGTCCAGCCAGCCGGCGTCGGAAGTCCCGGCGGCGGGTGACGCCGGGGTGGTGCTTGCAATCGGACCGGAAGTGGGGTAGACAAGTAGGTTGCTTTGCCGTATCGTAGATATTTGCGTCTTCCCTGTTTACCTTCAGCCTTCATATTGCGGTGGGCTTAGCCTGACAGCTGCTCCATCAATGTGCCGTCTACAACGTGCACCAGCGTGGGCAGCACAGGTCCCGGGTCATATAGCGGAACCGGACTGGTAGCACTGCGGAGTCATTCTGCAGGTTGCATGACGGGGGAGATCTGAAAACGCCTGAAGGTCTGTGGAAGGATCCCTCTTGGTCGCCTCGAGCACCTCTAATGTAAACAACGCTGCAACCGCTATCAATGCCGACAGCACCGATGGTGCAACTCGCCGGCTCTCATTCGCAAAGATTCACGAACCTCTCGATGTTCCAAATCTGCTCGCCCTGCAAACGGACAGCTTCGACTGGCTGGTCGGAAACGAACGCTGGCAGGCCCGCGTGGCGAAGGCCGTCGAAGAAGGCGACCTCAGTGTCGCCACCTCCTCCGGCCTGTCCGACATCTTCGAAGAGATCTCCCCGATCGAGGATTTCCAGGGCACCATGTCCCTGAGCTTCTCCGAGCCGGAGTTCGCTGACCCGAAGTACACCATGGCCGAGTGCAAGGACCGGGACGCAACCTACTCGGCTCCGCTGTACGTCAAGGCCGAATTCATGAACAACAACACGGGCGAAATCAAGCAGCAGACCGTGTTCATGGGTGACTTCCCGCTGATGACCGAGAAGGGCACCTTCGTCGTCAACGGCACTGAGCGTGTCGTCGTCTCCCAGCTGGTCCGTTCCCCGGGTGCTTACTTCGAGCGCACCGCGGACAAGACCAGCGACAAGGACATCTTCACCGCGAAGATCATCCCGTCCCGCGGCGCCTGGTTCGAACTCGAAATCGACAAGCGCGACCAGGTCGGCGTTCGCCTCGACCGTAAGCGCAAGCAGTCCGTCACGGTGCTGCTCAAGGCGCTCGGCTGGACCGAGGGCCAGATCCTCGAGGAATTCGGCCAGTACGACTCCATGCGCGCGACGCTGGAGAAGGACGCCACCGAAACCCGCGAAGACGCCTTGCTGGACATCTACCGGAAGCTGCGGCCGGGCGAGCCGCCCACGGTCGAGGCTGCCCAGTCCCTGCTGGACAACCTGTACTTCAACTCCAAGCGGTACGATCTGGCCAAGGTTGGCCGTTACAAGATCAACCGCAAGCTTGGCATCGACCGCTCCCTTGGTGACAAGGAAGCCTCTGTCCTGCACGTTGAGGACATCGTCGCCATGATCAAGTTCCTCGTTGCACTGCACGCCGGTGAGAAGACCCTCATGGGCAAGCGCGACGGCCAGGAACACGAACTCCGCGTCGAGATCGATGACATCGACCACTTCGGCAACCGCCGCATCCGCGCCGTCGGCGAGCTCATCGAGAACCAGGTCCGCACCGGCCTGTCCCGCATGGAGCGCGTCGTCCGCGAGCGTATGACGACCCAGGACGTCGAGGCCATCACGCCGCAGACGCTGATCAACATCCGCCCCGTCGTGGCAGCCATCAAGGAGTTCTTCGGAACGTCCCAGCTCTCACAGTTCATGGACCAGAACAACCCGCTGTCGGGTCTTACCCACAAGCGCCGCCTGTCCGCGCTGGGCCCCGGCGGTCTGTCCCGTGACCGTGCCGGCATGGAAGTCCGAGACGTCCACCCGTCCCACTATGGACGTATGTGCCCCATCGAAACCCCTGAAGGCCCGAACATCGGCCTGATCGGTTCGCTGGCTTCCTACGGGCGGATCAACCCGTTCGGCTTCATCGAGACCCCTTACCGTCTCGTGTCCGAGGGCGTTGTCTCCGATGAGGTCGAGTACCTCACGGCCGACGACGAAGCCGAGGTCCTGATTGCACAGGCCAACGCTCCGCTCGACGAGAACAAAAAGTTCGCCGAAGAGACTGTCCTGGTCCGTGCCCGCGGTGGTGGAGGCGAGCCCGTGCTGGTTCCCGCCGCCGACGTCGAGTTCATGGATGTCTCCCCGCGCCAGATGGTGTCCGTGGCGACCGCCCTGATCCCCTTCCTTGAGCATGACGACGCCAACCGCGCACTCATGGGTGCCAACATGCAGCGCCAGGCCGTGCCGCTGGTCCGTTCCGAGGCGCCGTTCGTCGGTACCGGCATGGAGCGCGCCGCTGCCGTCGACGCCGGTGACGTCACCATCGCGAAGAAGGCAGGTGTGGTTACCGAGGTCTCCGCTGAGCTGGTCATCATGCTCAACGACGACGGTACGGAAACCAACTACCGGATCAACAAGTTCGCCCGTTCCAACCAGGGCAACTGCTACAACAACCGTGTCCTGGTGAACGAAGGCCAGCGCCTGGAGGTCGGCGGCATCATCGCTGACGGCCCGGCAACGGACCAGGGCGAACTGGCCCTCGGTAAGAACCTGCTCGTGGCATTCATGTCATGGGAAGGCCACAACTTCGAGGATGCCATCATCCTGTCCCAGCGCATCGTGGCCGAGGACGTTCTCTCCTCCATCCACATCGAGGAGCACGAGATCGATGCCCGCGACACCAAGCTTGGTGCCGAGGAAATCACCCGTGACATCCCCAACGTGTCCGAGGAAGTCCTTGCTGGCCTGGACGAGCGTGGCATCATCCACATCGGTGCCGAGGTTGAAGCCGGCGACATCCTGGTCGGAAAGGTCACGCCCAAGGGCGAGACCGAGCTGACCCCGGAAGAGCGCCTGCTGCGCGCCATCTTCGGCGAGAAGTCCCGCGAAGTGCGCGACACCTCCCTGAAGGTTCCGCACGGCGAGTCCGGCACCGTCATCGGCGTCCGCGTCTTCGACCGCGACAACGACGACGAGCTGCCCCCGGGCGTCAACCAGCTGGTGCGCGTGTACGTGGCCGCCAAGCGCAAGATCACCGACGGCGACAAGCTCGCCGGCCGTCACGGCAACAAGGGTGTTATCTCCAAGATCCTCCCGATCGAGGACATGCCCTTCCTTGCCGACGGCACCCCCGTTGATATCGTCCTGAACCCGCTGGGTGTTCCGGGCCGTATGAATGTCGGCCAGGTGCTGGAAACGCACCTCGGCTGGGTTGCCAAGACCGGCTGGAAGATCGAAGGCGAGCCCGAGTGGGTCAAGCAGCTGCCGAACCTGCCGCGCGAGAGTGGCTCGACCACTGTTGCAACGCCGGTCTTCGACGGTGCGCGTGAAGAGGAAATCACTGGTCTCCTCGACTCCACCAACGTCACCCGCGACGGTGTCCGCCTGATCAACTCCTCAGGCAAGACCCGCCTGTTCGACGGCCGCTCCGGCGAGCCGTTCCCGGATCCGATCTCGGTCGGCTACATGTACATCCTGAAGCTCCACCACCTGGTGGACGACAAGATCCACGCTCGCTCAACCGGCCCGTACTCCATGATCACGCAGCAGCCGCTGGGTGGTAAGGCACAGTTCGGTGGCCAGCGCTTCGGTGAAATGGAAGTGTGGGCGCTCGAAGCTTACGGCGCGGCTTACACGCTCCAGGAACTCCTCACGATCAAGTCCGATGATATCCACGGTCGTGTGAAGGTCTACGAAGCCATCGTCAAGGGCGAGAACATCCCCGAGCCGGGCGTTCCTGAGTCCTTCAAGGTCTTGATCAAGGAAATGCAGTCGCTGTGCCTGAACGTGGAAGTGCTTTCCACGGACGGAACCACAATTGAAATGCGTGACTCTGATGACGCAGTCTTCACGGCTGCGGAAGAACTGGGCATCGATCTGTCTCGTGCAGAGCCCAGTTCCGTAGAAGAGGTTTAGCAGGTGACGTTCGGGGAAAAGCAAGCGGCCCCGCCGCGCTGCCTTTTCCCCGGGCATCACCTCCCTCTTCCCGTAACCCAAGACTTCAGAATTTAGAGAACAAGAGAGAACAGGGACCATATGTCCAGCGAATCCTCCTTCGGCCTCATGCAGATCGGCCTCGCCACCGCGGAAGACATCCGTGGCTGGTCTTACGGCGAGGTTAAGAAGCCGGAAACCATCAACTACCGCACGCTCAAGCCTGAGAAGGACGGCCTCTTCTGCGAGAAGATCTTCGGCCCGTCCCGCGACTGGGAGTGCTACTGCGGTAAATACAAGCGCGTGCGCTTCAAGGGCATCATCTGCGAGCGGTGTGGCGTTGAGGTCACCCGTGCAAAGGTGCGCCGTGAGCGCATGGGCCACATCGAGCTGGCCGCCCCCGTCACGCACATCTGGTACTTCAAGGGTGTTCCGTCCCGCCTGGGCTACCTCCTTGACCTGGCGCCGAAGGACCTCGAAAAGGTCATCTACTTCGCTGCCTACATGATCACGAGCGTCGACGCCGACAGCCGCCACGAAGAACTGCCCAACCTCCAGGTTGAGCACGACATCGAGAAGAAGCAGCTGATCGACAACCGCGACTCCGACATCGCCACGATCGCCCGCGACCTTGAGAACGAGCTTGCCCGTCTCGAAGGCGAAGGCGCCAAGGCTGCCGACAAGAAGAAGGCCCGCGACTCCGCTGACCGCCAGATGGCGAACGTCCGCAAGCGTGCCGACGCTGAAATCGAGCGCCTCGAGCAGGTCTGGGACCGCTTCAAGAACCTCAAGGTCGCTGACCTTGAAGGTGACGAAGGCCTGTACCGCGAACTGCGCGACCGCTACGGCATGTACTTCGAAGGCTCCATGGGTGCCGAGGCCATCAAGAAGCGTCTTGAGAACTTCGACATGCAGGCCGAGTCGGACATGTTGCGCGACATCATTGCCAACGGCAAGGGCCAGCGCAAGACCCGCGCCCTGAAGCGGCTCAAGGTGGTCAATGCGTTCCTGACGACCAACAACAGCCCGCTCGGCATGGTGCTGGACGCCGTCCCGGTGATCCCGCCGGAACTGCGCCCGATGGTCCAGCTGGACGGCGGCCGCTTCGCGACCTCCGACCTCAACGACCTCTACCGCCGCGTGATCAACCGCAACAACCGCCTCAAGCGACTGCTTGACCTCGGTGCCCCGGAGATCATCGTCAACAACGAGAAGCGCATGCTTCAGGAAGCTGTTGACAGCCTCTTCGACAACGGCCGCCGCGGCCGTCCGGTCACCGGACCGGGCAACCGTCCGCTGAAGTCCCTGAGCGACATGCTCAAGGGCAAGCAAGGCCGTTTCCGCCAGAACCTCCTCGGCAAGCGCGTTGACTACTCGGGCCGTTCGGTCATCGTCGTCGGCCCGCAGCTGAAGCTGCACCAGTGTGGCCTGCCGAAGCAGATGGCCCTGGAGCTCTTCAAGCCGTTCGTGATGAAGCGCCTGGTTGACCTCAACCACGCCCAGAACATCAAGTCGGCCAAGCGGATGGTCGAGCGTTACCGCCCGCAGGTCTGGGACGTCCTCGAAGAGATCATCACCGAGCACCCCGTGCTGCTGAACCGTGCACCCACCCTGCACCGTCTCGGCATCCAGGCGTTCGAACCGCAGCTTGTTGAAGGTAAGGCAATCCAGCTTCACCCGCTGGTTTGTGGCGCCTTCAACGCTGACTTCGACGGCGACCAGATGGCAGTCCACCTGCCGCTGAGCCCCGAAGCTCAGGCTGAGGCACGCATCCTGATGCTGTCCTCGAACAACATCCTGAAGCCCTCTGACGGCCGTCCGGTGACCCTGCCGTCGCAGGATATGATCATCGGCCTCTACCACCTGACCACCAAGCGTGTCGGTTCAGCCGGCGAGGGCCGGATCTTCTCCTCGGTGTCGGAAGCCATCATGGCGTACGACCTGCACGAGCTGCACCTGAACTCCCAGGTCAAGATCCGGCTGAAGGGCTTTGTCCCTTACGCCGGCTGGGAAGCCCCGGAAGGCTACGAGCCGGGTCAGACCGTGCTCGTCCAGACCTCCCTGGGCCAGGTCCTCTTCAACGAGACCCTGCCCGCGGACTACCCCTGGGTTGAGAACGTTGCGGACAAGGGCGAACTGTCGACGATCGTCAACGACCTCGCCGAGCGCTACCCCAAGGTGATCACGGCGGCAACGCTGGACAACCTGAAGGATGCCGGTTTCTACTGGGCCACCCGGTCCGGCGTTACCGTCGCCATCTCCGACATCGAGGTGCCCAAGGACAAGCCGCGGATCCTCGCCGGCTACGAGACCATGGCCGCCAAGATCCAGGGCCAGTACGACAAGGGCCTGATCGACGACGACGAGCGTCGCCAGGAACTCATCGAGATCTGGAACAAGGCAACGAACGAGATCGCCCAGGCGATGCGTGACAGCCTGTCCCCGATGAACACGATCAACCGCATGGTGTCCTCCGGTGCCCGTGGTAACTGGATGCAGGTCCGTCAGATCGCGGGTATCCGTGGCCTCGTGGCCAACCCTAAGGGCGAGATCATCCCGCGTCCGATCAAGTCCTCCTACCGCGAGGGCCTGTCGGTGCTGGAATACTTCATCGCCACGCACGGTGCCCGTAAGGGTCTGGCCGACACCGCGCTGCGTACCGCCAACTCGGGTTACCTGACCCGTCGCCTGGTGGACGTGTCGCAGGACGTCATCGTCCGTGAAGAGGACTGCGGCACCGAGCGCGGCCTCATGACGGCGATCGCTGTGGCTGACGCCAACGGCGAGCTGGTCCTGGACGAGAACGTCGAGAACAGCGCGTACGCCCGTACCCTGGCCGTGGATGTCGTTGACTCCAAGGGCAAGGTCCTGGCAGCAGCCGGCACTGACTGCGGCGACGTTGTCATTGCCGAACTGTTCGCAGCGGGCATCACCGAGGTCAAGGTCCGCTCCGTACTCACCTGTGAGTCCAGCGTCGGCACCTGCGCCCTGTGCTATGGCCGTTCACTGGCCACGGGTAAGACCGTCGACATCGGTGAGGCCGTGGGCATCATCGCCGCACAGTCCATCGGTGAGCCGGGTACCCAGCTGACCATGCGTACGTTCCACACCGGTGGTGCTGTTTCCTCCAGCGGCGGCGACGACATCACCCAGGGTCTGCCCCGTATCCAGGAGCTCTTCGAAGCCCGTACTCCGAAGGGTGTTGCGCCGATTGCTGAAGCAGCCGGCCGCATCGCCATCGAAGAGTCCGAGCGCCAGATGCGCCTGGTCATCACCCCGGACGACGGATCCGAAGAGATCGCCTACCCGGTGCTGCGCCGTTCACGTCTCCTCATCGAAGACGGCGATCACGTCAGCGTCGGACAGAAGCTCATCAACGGTCCGGTCGACCCCAAGCAGGTTCTGCGCATCATGGGCCCCCGTGCCGCGCAGAAGTTCCTGGTGGACGAAGTCCAGGGCGTTTACCGCAGCCAGGGCATCGGTATCCACGACAAGCACGTCGAGGTTATCGTCCGCCAGATGCTGCGCCGCGTCACGGTCATCGAGTCCGGCGAATCGGATCTGCTGCCCGGCGAGCTCGCCGAGCGCAGCCGCTTCGAGGATGCCAACCGCCGTGTTGTCTCCGAGGGCAAGACGCCGGCTTCCGGCCGTCCTGAGCTCATGGGTATCACCAAGGCGTCCCTGGCGACCGAGTCCTGGCTGTCCGCAGCTTCCTTCCAGGAGACCACCCGCGTCCTGACGCAGGCGGCCATGGAAGGCAAGAGCGATCCGCTGCTCGGCCTCAAGGAAAACGTCATCATCGGTAAGCTCATCCCGGCCGGCACGGGTCTCCCGCGCTACACCGAGGTCACCGTGGAGCCCACTGAGGAAGCAAAGGCCAACCTGTTCACCGGCCCCAGCGCATTCAGTGACTTCTCCTACGACAGCCTGGGCGGCGACGGGGCTCCCGAGTTCCACGCCATCCCGCTGGATGACTACGACCTGGGCAGCGACTTCCGCTAACGGGCAGGGCGGGTCCTTAGGTGTGGCGTTCCCCGCCACGTAGGGACCCGGCCGCTCTGCCCTGGCAGTCACAGGCGCCGAAGGAATGGTCCCGCACCGCAAGGTGGGGGACCGTCCCCGTTTAACGCGACGATTGCTCCCCGCCGGCCCCTCGCCTCCCAAGCTCGACCTGGGCACCCGTCGGTTGCTCCGTTGTCGCCCTTTTGAGTACCCACAACGGCGATAACGGAGCAATCGATGGGGAGGAGAGCCCGATTAAGGGCTGGGGGCTGCCCGTGTTAGACTAGAGACTAATTGTTATTGTGGCAGTGGATGAGTGCGCCGGTAGAAGCTGAAAGGCTGAACCAGGACGACGTTTCCGGTTTGCAGGGTTCTTGTGCAACGTATGCCACATTTTCGCATGCCTAGGGGCAATTCGGGACGCAAGTCCTTGAGAACCTGGTGTGCGGCCCGACTATTAAGGCTTCGCCTCAGCTGCTCTGGAGAGATCTTCAAAGCTCGAGCGGCGGGGCGCAGCGACAAGAGAGCGGCTGCCAACGGCCGCTCCGGATAAAACGGAGAACACGAGAGTGCCTACGATTAACCAGCTGGTCCGCAAGGGCCGCACGCCTAAGGTCAAAAAGACCAAGGCTCCCGCACTTAACGGCAGCCCGATGCGCCGCGGTGTTTGCACCCGCGTCTACACCACCACCCCGAAGAAGCCGAACTCGGCTCTGCGTAAGGTTGCACGTGTGCGCCTCAACGGCGGCGTTGAAGTCACCGCTTACATCCCCGGTGTAGGCCACAACCTGCAGGAGCACTCCATTGTGCTCGTACGTGGCGGCCGCGTGAAGGACCTTCCGGGTGTCCGTTACAAGATCGTCCGTGGCGCCCTCGATACCCAGGGTGTCAAGAACCGTAAGCAGGCCCGCAGCCGCTACGGCGCAAAGATGGAGAAGAAGTAATATGCCTCGCAAGGGTCCGGCCCCCAAGCGGCCGCTAGTTCTAGATCCCGTTTACGGCTCCCCGCTGGTCACCCAGCTGATCAACAAGGTGCTGGTTGACGGCAAGAAGTCCACCGCAGAGCGCATCGTTTACGGTGCCCTCGAAGGTGCTCGCGCCAAGTCCGGCGGCGACCCGGTTGCAGCCCTCAAGAAGGCCATGGAGAACGTCAAGCCTTCCCTCGAGGTCCGCTCCCGCCGCGTCGGTGGCGCCACCTACCAGGTCCCGGTTGAGGTCAAGCCGGGCCGCTCCACGGCACTCGCCCTCCGCTGGCTGGTCGGCTACTCCAAGGCCCGCCGCGAGAAGACCATGACCGAACGCCTCCAGAACGAAATCCTGGATGCCTCTAACGGTCTCGGTGCCGCTGTGAAGCGTCGCGAAGACACCCACAAGATGGCCGAGTCCAACAAGGCCTTCGCACACTACCGCTGGTAAAACTTCCCGGACGCCGCCGGCTCTACCGAGCCGGCGGCGAACGTGCAGTCCATCCGAAAGGGAGACACCGTGGCACAGGACGTGCTTACCGACCTTAGCAAGGTCCGCAATATCGGCATCATGGCCCACATCGACGCCGGCAAGACCACTACTACCGAGCGCATTCTGTTCTACACAGGTGTGAACCACAAGATCGGCGAAACGCACGACGGCGCTTCGACGACTGACTGGATGGAACAGGAAAAGGAACGCGGCATCACCATCACGTCTGCCGCCGTGACCTGCTTCTGGGAAAACAACCAGATCAACATCATCGACACCCCCGGCCACGTTGACTTCACGGTTGAGGTTGAGCGCTCCCTGCGCGTCCTCGACGGTGCAGTTGCCGTGTTCGATGGCAAGGAAGGCGTGGAGCCGCAGTCTGAGACTGTCTGGCGCCAGGCTGACAAGTACAACGTCCCGCGCATCTGCTTCGTCAACAAGATGGACAAGCTCGGCGCTGACTTCTACTTCACCGTCGACACCATCATCAGCCGCCTCGGTGCCAAGCCGCTCGTCATGCAGCTGCCGATCGGCGCCGAGAACGACTTCATCGGCGTCGTCGACCTGCTTTACATGCGCGCACTGGTCTGGCCCGGCGACTCCAAGGGTGACGTCACCATGGGTGCCAAGTACGAGATCCAGGAGATCCCGGCTGACCTCAAGGAAAAGGCTGAAGAGTACCGCGCAACGCTCGTTGAGACCGTTGCTGAGTCCTCCGAAGAGCTCATGGAGAAGTACCTCGAAGGTGAAGAAATCACCACCGACGAGCTCAAGGCCGGCATCCGCAAGATGACGATCAACTCCGAGCTCTACCCGGTCTTCTGTGGCTCCGCATTCAAGAACCGCGGCGTCCAGCCGATGCTTGACGCTGTCGTGGACTACCTGCCGAACCCGCTCGACGTCCCGCCGATGATCGGTCACGATCCCCGCGACGAAGAAAAGGAACTGACGCGCAAGCCCTCCGCCGATGAGCCGTTCTCGGCTCTGGCGTTCAAGATTGCCACGCACCCGTTCTTCGGTCAGCTCACCTTCATCCGCGTGTACTCCGGTCACGTGGAAGCAGGCTCCCAGGTGGTCAACTCCACCAAGGGCAAGAAGGAGCGCATCGGCAAGCTGTTCCAGATGCACGCCAACAAGGAAATGCCCGTTGACGGCGCTACCGCCGGCCACATCTACGCAGCGATCGGTCTGAAGGACACCACCACGGGCGACACCCTGTGTGATCCGAGCAACCAGATCGTCCTCGAGTCCATGAGCTTCCCGGAGCCCGTGATCTCTGTTGCGATCGAGCCGAACACCAAGGGTGACCAGGAGAAGCTCTCCACGGCCATCCAGAAGCTCTCCGCTGAGGACCCGACCTTCCAGGTCTCCCTCAACGAGGACACCGGTCAGACCATCATCGCCGGCATGGGCGAGCTCCACCTGGACATCCTGGTGGACCGCATGCGCCGCGAATTCAAGGTCGAGGCAAACGTGGGCAAGCCCCAGGTTGCCTACCGCGAAACCATCAAGCGTGCTGTAGAGCGTCACGACTACACGCACAAGAAGCAGACCGGTGGTTCCGGCCAGTTCGCAAAGATCCAGATCGCGATCGAGCCGCTGGACACGTCCGAGGGCGAGCTGTACGAGTTCTCGAACAAGGTCACCGGTGGGCGTATTCCGCGGGAATACATCCCCTCGGTCGACGCCGGTATCCAGGATGCGCTGAACGACGGCGTCCTCGCCGGCTACCCGGTTGTCGGCATCAAGGCCACGCTGATTGACGGCGCGTACCACGATGTTGACTCTTCGGAAATGGCGTTCAAGATCGCCGGGCGTATGGCTTTCAAGGAAGCCGCACGCAAGGCGAACCCCATCCTGCTCGAACCGCTGATGGATGTCGAGGTCCGCACCCCTGAGGAATACATGGGTGAAGTAATCGGTGACCTCAACTCCCGCCGTGGCCAGATGCAGTCCATGGAAGATGCCCAGGGCGTCAAGGTCATCCGCGCGCACGTCCCGCTGTCCGGCATGTTCGGCTACATCGGTGACCTGCGCTCGAAGACCCAGGGCCGCGCTGTGTATTCCATGACGTTCCACAGCTACGCCGAGGTCCCGAAGGCATTTGCCGACGAGATCATCCAGAAGAACCGCGGCGAGTAGTCCCTAAGGCTATCGCAGCAACAAACTCGGGTGCGTTTCCGATCCCGGAGATTCACCTGGTGTAGATGGCCGGCTTCCGGTCTGACCGAAATCCGGCCATCTGCGCGAACAGGCTCGAGGGACTAGTATTAGTTCCTGAATCTGCAATTTCACCAATCCAAAGCCCCCCAAGTAGACTTACTGAAGTTTCTGCCGCGACAAGCGCGGCCGGAGGGTAAGTCATTTGAAAACGTTCTAGGAGGAACCTGTGGCAAAGGCAAAGTTCGAGCGGACTAAGCCGCACGTTAACATCGGCACCATTGGTCACGTTGACCACGGTAAGACGACGTTGACGGCCGCGATTTCCAAGGTGCTGTACGACAAGTACCCGACACTCAACGAGCAGCGCGACTTCGCGTCCATTGACTCTGCTCCCGAAGAGCGTCAGCGCGGCATTACCATCAACATCTCCCACGTTGAGTACCAGACCGAGAAGCGCCACTACGCACACGTAGACGCCCCCGGTCACGCTGACTACATCAAGAACATGATCACCGGTGCTGCACAGATGGACGGTGCAATCCTCGTGGTTGCCGCCACTGACGGCCCGATGGCTCAGACCCGTGAGCACGTTCTGCTCGCCCGCCAGGTTGGTGTTCCCTACCTGCTGGTCGCACTGAACAAGTCGGACATGGTTGACGACGAAGAGCTCCTCGACCTCGTCGAAATGGAAGTCCGCGAGCTGCTTTCGGCTCAGGGCTTCGACGGCGACAACGCTCCGGTTGTGCGCGTTTCCGGTCTGAAGGCTCTCGAAGGCGACCCGGTTTGGGTCAAGTCCGTCGAGGACCTCATGGAAGCTGTCGACGAGTCCGTTCCGGACCCCGTACGTGACCGTGACAAGCCGTTCCTGATGCCGATCGAAGACGTCTTCACGATCACCGGCCGTGGCACCGTTGTAACGGGCCGCGCCGAGCGTGGAACCCTCGCCATCAACTCCGAGGTCGAGATCGTCGGCATCCGCCCGGTCCAGAAGACCACGGTTACCGGTATCGAGATGTTCCACAAGCAGCTCGACGAAGCATGGGCCGGCGAGAACTGTGGCCTCCTGCTCCGCGGTCTGAAGCGTGACGATGTTGAGCGTGGCCAGGTTGTCGTCAAGCCGGGTTCCATTACCCCGCACACCGACTTCGAGGCTAACGTCTACATCCTCTCCAAGGACGAAGGTGGACGTCACAACCCGTTCTACTCCAACTACCGCCCGCAGTTCTACTTCCGCACCACGGACGTAACCGGCGTTATCACCCTGCCGGAAGGCACGGAAATGGTTATGCCTGGCGACAACACTGAGATGACCGTTGCGCTCATCCAGCCGATCGCTATGGAAGAGGGCCTCGGCTTCGCTATCCGCGAAGGCGGCCGCACCGTTGGTTCGGGACGCGTTACCAAGATCCTCAAGTAATACTTGTCGATCTGTGTTTAGCCCTCTGACCGGACGGGCCGTCTGACGGCCACCGTGAAGATTGGAACAGCCCCGCTGCACTGGCAGCGGGGCTGTTCGCTTTAACTTCCTGCTACCGTTACAGGCAACGAAAGGAGCTCACGATGGGCTGGTTGATTTTCCTGCTGGTGGCCGCCGCCGTGGTCGCCGGCGTGTTGTGGGCGAAGAAGCACTTCCGCCATGAGATCGAGCGCGCCAAACGCATCAACCGCGCGAACAGGAACCAGTAGCCTCCGGGATCTGCGGCACCGAACCCTGCGGTCCCGAACCCTGTCTGGCCGTCCCTGCCCTGGCCGCGGCGGTCCTGCGCGTCAAGCCCGCCGCGCCCGGGCGAGCGCCTGGTACCAGTAGTAGGAGTCCTTGGGCGTGCGCTTGAGGGTCTTGAAGTCCACGTGCACGAGGCCGAAGCGCTGCGAATAACCGGCTGCCCACTCGAAGTTGTCCATGAGGGTCCAGACGTAATAGCCCAGGAGCTCAACGTCCTCGGCAATGCCCCCCGGTGCGGTGGCCTCCAGTGCATGATGGAGGTGGGCCGCCAGGTAGCTGATCCGCTCCGCGTCCGGGATCGGCCCGGCCACGTGCTCGGGTTCCGGAAAGCTTGCACCGCTTTCAGTGATGTACAGCGGCGGCAGCGACCCGGCATAGCGGTCCTTCAACTCGCGGAGCAGGACACCGAGGTGGTCCGGCGCGACCGGCCAGCCGAATCCGGTGGTCCCGTACTCGGGGAAATCTGCGAGATGGAACGGCATCTTCAGCATGGCATCCGCGTTGCCGGCCGGGCTGGCGCCGGTGCCGCGCCCGGTGGCGACCTTCACGGGGTAGTAATAGTTCACGCCGTAGAAGTCGAGGGGCTGGTGGATATCCACCAGGTCCGCATCGGAGATCCTGCCGAGTGAACGGAACCACGGCCTGGCGACGAGCGGCGGCTTCGGATAGCGCCCCAGGAGGATCGGGTCGGCGTAGATCCTGTTCAGCATGAGGTCGAAGACCGTTGCCAGGAGCCGGTCGGTGATGGACCGGGAAGCGGGCCGGACCGGCGCGTGCAGGTTCGTCACGCCCACGGTTCCCGTGACGCCCGCGGCGCGCAGCGCCTGCACGGCCAGGCCATGGCCCAGGAGCTGGTGGTGGACCGAGGGCAGCGCGTCGAACAAGAGGCCGTGGCCGGGTGCATGGACGCCCAGGGCGTAGCCGTTGAGGGTCACCGAGACCGGCTCGTTCAGGGTCACCCACTGCGCCACGCGGTCCCCGAAGCGTTTGCCGGCGGCCGCACAGTACTCGGCGAAGCGTTCCGCGGTGGAACGGTTCATCCAGCCGCCGCGGTGTTCGAGGGGGAGCGGTGTGTCCCAGTGGTACAAAGTGGCCATGGGGGAGATGCCGGCTTCGAGCAGCTGGTCGATCAGCCGGTCGTAGAAGTCCAGGCCCTCCTCGTTGAAGGGGCCCGTGCCGTCGGGCTGAATCCGCGGCCAGGAGAGCGAGAACCGGTAGGAGTCAACGCCGAGGGTCCGCATGAGTTCGATGTCTTCCGGCGCCCGGTTGTAGTGGTCGCAGGCCACGGCGGGGGAGTGCCCGTCCAGGATGCTGCCGGGTTTCTCGGAAAAAGCGTCCCAGCCGGACGGCCCGCGGCCACCCGCCGAGAGGGCGCCTTCGATCTGGAAGGCCGCCGAGGCCACGCCGAGGGTGAAGTTGGGGCTCAGGCGTGCGGCAAGGGCCTGAACTGCTACAGAATCCTGCACAGTCATGTCCCTATCATCCATTCGGGTGTTGCTCAGGGCAATGACCACAGGGCCCGCTGCCGCTGCTGATTCGCTTCTGCCCGTAAATTCCGGCATACTAGATGAGTTGTTCAAGCGCTCTTTCGCGTCCCGATCCGGATAATGCCGGGTGTCAGGGTCCAAGTAAGAGACCAAACATAACCCACTCCCCATGGAACTGCGGACGAGTACGCGTGAAAAGCGCGACACGCCCGACCGCGGGGGTCGGTTACGCCGGCAGGTTGAGGAACCCGGATTCATCCGGATTCAGCTTGTGCGGCGGGTGGTAGTCACGACTTCAAATGCTTCGGCAGCCACACAACGTGTAAGTAAACAGGGCAGCCCCAAACAGGGGAAGCACAGACTGAAAGAGAGTCAGGCGACATGGCGGGACAAAAAATCCGCATCCGGCTGAAGTCATATGACCACGAGGTCATTGACTCTTCAGCACGGAAGATCGTTGAGACGGTCACGCGCGCAGGCGCCACGGTAGTTGGCCCTGTGCCGCTTCCGACGGAGAAGAACATCTACTGCGTCATCCGCTCTCCGCACAAGTACAAGGACAGCCGTGAGCACTTTGAAATGCGTACTCACAAGCGTCTGATCGACATTATCGACCCCACGCCCAAGGCTGTTGATTCGCTCATGCGTCTCGACCTGCCGGCCGACGTGAACATCGAAATCAAGCTGTAGGGAGGTGCTGAGAGACTATGACCGCAACCCGTAACGTAAAGGGCCTGCTGGGCACGAAGCTCGGCATGACCCAGGTCTGGGACGAGAACAACAAGCTCATCCCCGTCACTGTGGTCCAGGCTGACTCGAACGTCATCACGCAGCTGCGCAACGCAGAAACTGATGGCTATGTCGCCGTTCAGATCGGCTACGGCCAGATCGATTCCCGCAAGGTCACCAAGCCGCTGGCTGGTCACTTTGAAAAGGCAGGCGTCACGCCTCGCCGCCACGTCGTAGAACTGCGCACTGCAGATGCTGACTCTTACGAGCTGGGCCAGGAGCTCTCCGTGGAGCTCTTCGAAGCCGGCCAGAAGATCGACGTCGTTGGCACCACCAAGGGTAAGGGCTTCGCCGGTGTTATGAAGCGTCACGGCTTCCACGGCGTTGGAGCTTCCCACGGTGCCCACAAGAACCACCGTAAGCCCGGTTCAATCGGTGGCGCATCCACCCCGAGCCGCGTCTTCAAGGGCATGAAAATGGCCGGCCGCATGGGCGCCGTTCGTCACACCACGCTGAACCTCACGGTCCACGCGGTTGACGTCGAGAAGTCGCTGCTCCTGATCAAGGGCGCCGTCCCCGGCGCCCGCGGCCAGGTCGTACTCGTACGCACCGCCGTGAAGGGAGCCTAGTTCAATGACTAGCACTGTCAAGGTTGACCTGCCTGCAGAGATCTTCGACGTACAGACCAACGTGCCGCTGCTGCACCAGGTCGTCGTTGCCCAGCTCGCTGCTGCTCGCCAGGGTACCCACAAGACCAAGACCCGCGCCGAAGTTTCCGGTGCAGGCCGCAAGCCGTTCAAGCAGAAGGGCACCGGCCGCGCCCGTCAGGGTTCAATCCGTGCTCCTCACATGACCGGTGGTGGCGTTGTCCACGGCCCCACGCCGCGTGACTACAGCCAGCGCACCCCCAAGAAGATGATTGCTGCTGCACTGCGCGGCGCTCTCTCTGACCGCGCCCGTAACGGACGCATCCACGTTGTTGCTGACCTGGTCGCCGGCTCCAAGCCGTCCTCCAAGGAAGCACTGGCAACGCTGCGCGGAATCTCCGAGCGCAAGAACCTGCTCGTCGTCATTGACCGCGCCAACGATGTTGCAGCACTGTCCGTGCGCAACCTCGAGGATGTTCACGTTCTGTACGCAGACCAGCTGAACACCTACGACGTTCTCGTTTCCGACGACGTAGTCTTCACCAAGGCTGCCTACGAAGCATTCGTTGCTGACAAGGCTGCAAAGACCGAGGAGGATGCCAAGTGAGCGCAGCCACCATCAAAGACCCGCGCGACGTCGTGCTTGCACCCGTCGTCTCGGAAAAGAGCTACGGCCTGATCGACGAGGGCAAGTACACCTTCCTGGTGGACCCCCGCTCGAACAAGACCGAGATCAAGCTGGCCGTGGAGAAGATTTTCTCCGTCAAGGTCGAATCGATCAACACCATCAACCGTGCCGGTAAGCGCAAGCGCACCAAATTCGGATGGGGTACCCGCAAGAACACCAAGCGTGCAATTGTGAGCCTCAAAGAAGGCACTATCGACATCTTCGGCGGTCCGCTCTCGTAGCGGAGACCACTTTAACGAGGAAATAAATTATGGGAATCCGTAAATATAAGCCGACTACACCGGGCCGTCGCGGCTCGAGCGTAGCGGACTTCACTGAAATCACGCGGTCGACGCCGGAAAAGTCGTTGGTACGTCCGCTGCCCAAAAAGGGCGGCCGTAACAACTCCGGTAAGATCACGACCCGTCACAAGGGTGGTGGCCACAAGCGCCAGTACCGTCTGATCGACTTCCGTCGCCACGACAAGGACGGCGTCAACGCCCGCGTTGCCGAAATCGAGTACGACCCGAACCGCACGGCTCGCATCGCTCTCCTGCACTACGTTGATGGCACCAAGCGTTACATCATCGCCCCGAACAAGCTGTCCCAGGGCGATTTCGTAGAGGCCGGCGCCGACGCTGACATCAAGCCCGGCAATAACCTGCCGCTGCGAAACATCCCCGTCGGTACCGTAATCCACGCAGTCGAACTGCGTCCGGGCGGCGGCGCCAAGATGGGCCGCTCCGCAGGCGCCTCGATCCAGCTCGTTGCAAAGGAAGGCCGTTTCGCCCAGCTGCGACTGCCTTCCGGCGAAATCCGCAACGTCGACGTGCGCTGCCGTGCATCCATCGGCGAGGTCGGCAATGCCGAGCAGTCGAACATCAACTGGGGCAAGGCCGGCCGTATGCGGTGGAAGGGCGTTCGCCCGACCGTCCGTGGTGTAGCCATGAACCCGGTTGACCACCCGCACGGTGGTGGCGAGGGTAAGACGTCCGGTGGACGTCACCCCGTCAACCCGAACGGTAAGCGCGAAGGCCGCACCCGCCGTCCCAACAAAGAGAGCGACAAGCTTATTGTTCGTCGCCGTCGTACTGGCAAGAACAAGCGATAGGAGCCTGGACACATGCCACGCAGCCTGAAAAAAGGTCCTTTCGTTGACCAGCACCTCTTTGTAAAGGTAGCCAGGGAAAACGAAAAGGGCACCAAGAACGTCATCAAGACCTGGTCCCGCCGTTCGATGATCGTCCCCGACATGCTCGGACACACGATCGCCGTGCACGACGGACGCAAGCACATCCCGGTGTTTGTCACTGAGTCGATGGTCGGGCACAAGCTCGGCGAATTCGCTCCCACGCGGACATTCCGCGGCCATGTCAAGGACGACCGTAAGGGCAAGCGCCGCTAGGCGCCTGCACTTACGTCAAAGACGAGAGAAGGAAAGCAATGGAAGCCAAGGCAATTGCGCGTCACATCCGCGTAACGCCTATGAAGGCCCGGCGCGTCGTCAACCTTGTTCGTGGTAAGCAAGCGAATGAGGCTCTGGCAATTCTGAAGTTTGCCCCGCAGGCAGCTTCAGAGCCGGTATTCAAGGTAGTTCAGTCGGCAATCTCCAACGCCCGGGTCCTCGCGGACCGCGACGGCGTGGCGTTTGACGAAGGTGACCTCATCATCAGCGAAGCGTTTGTTGATGAAGGCCCGACCATGAAGCGGTTCCAGCCGCGTGCCCAGGGTCGTGCATTTCAGATCAAGAAGCGCACGAGCCACATCACCGTGGTAGTCGCTACCCCGGAGAAAGAGGAGGCTCGCTAAGTGGGACAGAAAGTTAACCCGCACGGGTTCCGACTCGGTATCACCACCGATCACGTTTCGCACTGGTTCGCCGACAGCACCAAGGCCGGCCAGCGGTACAAGGACTTCGTCCGCGAAGACATCCGTATCCGTCAGCTCATGTCCACGGGCATGGAGCGCGCCGGTATCGCCAAGGTCGAAATTGAGCGCACCCGTGACCGCGTCCGTGTGGATATCCACACGGCACGTCCGGGCATCGTCATCGGCCGCCGCGGTGCAGAAGCAGACCGCATCCGCGGCGAGCTCGAAAAGCTCACCGGCAAGCAGGTCCAGCTGAACATCCTCGAGGTCAAGAACCCCGAGATGGAAGCACAGCTTGTTGCCCAGGGCGTTGCAGAGCAGCTGACTTCCCGCGTGGCGTTCCGCCGGGCGATGAAGAAGGCCATGCAGTCCGCACAGCGTGCAGGTGCCAAGGGCATCCGTATCGCTTGCTCGGGTCGACTGGGCGGCGCAGAAATGTCCCGCTCGGAGTTCTACCGCGAAGGCCGTGTGCCCCTGCACACCCTGCGTGCGAACATCGACTACGGCTTCTACGAGGCCAAGACCACCTTCGGCCGCATCGGCGTGAAGGTCTGGATCTACAAGGGTGACGTCACCGCCAAGGAACTGGCTCAGCAGGCAGCTGCTGCTCCGTCCCGTGGCCGTGGTGCCAGCGACCGTCCGGGCCGCCCGGGCGGCGCTGACCGTGGTGACCGCCGTCGTCGTACTGACCGTCCGGCCGCCGAAGCAGCTCCTGCTGCAGAGGCTCCGGCCGCTGAAGCTGCTGCTCCTGCAGTAGAAGGAGGACAGGCTTAAATGCTTATCCCACGTCGAGTCAAGCACCGCAAGCAGCACCACCCGGGTCGTTCCGGCGCTGCTACGGGCGGCACCAAGGTCTCGTTCGGTGAGTGGGGTATCCAGGCTCTGAGCCCGGCATACGTCACGAACCGTCAGATCGAATCTGCCCGTATCGCGATGACCCGCCACATCAAGCGTGGTGGCAAGGTCTGGATCAACATCTACCCGGACCGTCCGCTGACGAAGAAGCCTGCCGAAACCCGCATGGGTTCCGGTAAGGGTTCTCCGGAATGGTGGGTCTCTAACGTCAAGCCGGGCCGGGTTCTCTTTGAGATCTCCGGTGTCGAAGAATCGGTTGCTCGCGAGGCACTGCGCCTGGCAATCCACAAGCTCCCGTTGAAAGCACGCATTCTGCGTCGCGAAGGTGGTGAATAGAAATGGCAGTAGGATCCAAGGAACTTGCATCCGCACAGCTGGACGGTTTCGACAACGAGCGACTCGTTGAAGAACTCCGTAAGGCCAAGGAAGAGCTGTTCAACCTGCGTTTCCAGTCCGCCACCGGTCAGCTGGAGAACCACGGTCGTCTGCGCGCGGTAAAGAAGGACATCGCCCGCATCTACACCGTTCTCCGTGAGCGCGAGCTGGGCATTCGTGCCGAGGTTGCCGCACCGGTTGTGGAAGCCAAGGAAGAAAAGAAGTCCAAGAAGTCCGCAGCGAAGAAGGCTGAAAAGCCGGTCGAGGCTGAGACTGAGGAGGACGCCAAGTGAGTGAAAAGGACGAGAACGTGACGGAAACTGTTTCCGGCGCAGCCAAGGCTGACGAGCGCGGTTACCGTAAGACGAAGCGCGGCTATGTCGTCTCGGACAAGATGGAAAAGACCATCGTTGTCCAGGTCGAAGACCGTGTGAAGCACGCCCTCTACGGCAAGGTCATCCGCCGCAACACGAAGATCAAGGCTCACGACGAAGAGAACAGCGCCGGCATCGGCGACCTCGTTCTCCTCGCCGAGACACGCCCGCTGTCCGCTACCAAGCGGTGGCGCCTGGTGGAGATCCTCGAGAAGGCCAAGTAACACCTGTAGCGCCCCCGTTACGGGAGCTGTGCTGAGACCCCCGTTCCCCTTGTGGGAGCGGGGGTTTCCGCGTTCCGGAGCGTATCGGGCGACCGGTGCAGGCCCCCGCTCCGGACGTCCAGGCCGTTGATGCCGGCGGCCGGCCGGGCTGGCGGGGGAGGGCGCCCGACGGCGGCCCGAACGGCTGCCGTGCGCGGCGCCGTCGCCGGTGGTGGCCGCCGTGCGTGAGGCCGCTCTCTGTGGTAGGGCCGATTCTTCCCTGAAGGCCCGGTCGTGCTAAGATTTTGAGTTTGTATGGCGCCTTTTGTGCGCCGTCGTCAACCTCGTAAACAATCGTGCCACGGCATAGTGCCCCCACGCGCCCCGATCCGTCGGAAAACGTCTGGGAAGCAAATGTTTTTGGCACGGGCGTTTAGGCCTGGTCTGGCAAAATCCAGGCAGGTCAAGAGACACCCCGATCAACCGTTCCGCAAGGCTCATTCCGTAGGAAGATTTTCGGTCTGAGAACCAGCGCGACGCAAGGAGTAAATAGTGATTCAGCAGGAGTCGCGACTCAAGGTCGCCGACAACACGGGTGCTAAGGAAATCCTTACCATTCGCGTTCTCGGTGGATCTGGCCGTCGCTACGCAGGCATTGGCGACGTCATCGTCGCTACCGTCAAGGACGCAATTCCGGGCGGCAACGTAAAGAAGGGCGATGTCGTCAAGGCTGTCATCGTCCGTACCAAGAAGGAACGCCGCCGTGCGGATGGTTCCTACATCAAGTTTGACGAGAACGCAGCCGTCATCCTGAAGAACGACGGTGACCCCCGCGGTACCCGTATCTTCGGACCGGTTGGTCGTGAACTTCGCGACAAGAAGTTCATGAAGATCGTTTCTCTGGCTCCGGAGGTGCTCTAGTCCATGGCTAAGATCAAAAAGGGTGACCTCGTTCAGGTCATCACTGGCGCCAAGGCTGAGCGCGGCGGCGACAAAGGCAAGCAGGGCAAGGTTCTGCGCGTATTCCCGGACACCAACCGCGTGTTGGTTGAAGGCATTAACCGCGTAACCAAGCACACCAAGGTCGGTCAGTCGCAGCGCGGCACCAAGACCGGTGGCATCGAGGTCGTCGAGGCCACGATCCACATCTCCAACGTGGCTCTGGTTGACCCGTCCACCAAGAAGCCCACCCGCGTCGGTTTCCGCACCGAGACCGTTGAGCGCGATGGCGTGAAGCGTGAAGTGCGCGTCCGCGTGGCCAAGAGCTCAGGGAAGGACATCTAATGACTGAGACTCTCGAGACTCCGGCAAGCAAGATGGTTCCTCGTCTGAAGACCAAGTACGCCGATTCCATCAAGAACACGCTGACTGAGGAATTCAAGTACCAGAACGTCAACCAGGTTCCCCGTCTGGTCAAGGTCGTTGTGAACATGGGTGTTGGAGATGCCGCCAAGGACTCCAAGCTGATCGACGGCGCTGTCCGCGATCTGACCCTGATCACCGGCCAGAAGCCGCAGGTAACCAAGGCCCGCAAGTCGATCGCACAGTTCAAGCTGCGCGAAGGCATGCCGATCGGTGCACACGCAACTCTGCGTGGGGACCGCATGTGGGAATTCCTGGACCGTCTGGTCACGCTGGCACTGCCGCGTATCCGTGACTTCCGTGGCCTCAGCGGCAAGCAGTTCGATGGCAACGGCAACTACACCTTCGGTCTGACCGAGCAGGTTATGTTCCACGAGATCGACCAGGATTCCATTGACCGCGTTCGCGGCATGGACATCACCGTCGTGACCACTGCCAAGACCGACGACGAAGGCCGCGCGCTGCTCAAGGCGCTTGGCTTCCCGTTCAAGACCGAAGATTAATCTAGCTACGTAAAAGGTCCGTCCGCGCTGTTTGACGAATTCTGTTCGGAAAAACCAGCACGGCGGAAACCGTTATGAGGAAGGGCAAGAGCCCACATGACAATGACAGATCCCGTCGCAGACATGCTTACGCGTCTGCGCAACGCTAACTCGGCATACCACGACTCCGTGACCATGCCGTACAGCAAGCTCAAGGCACGCGTTGCCGACATCCTGAAGGCTGAAGGTTACATCGCCTCCTGGAAAGAAGAAGACGCGGAGGTTGGCAAGAAGCTGACCCTCGAGCTCAAGTTCGGTCCGAACCGCGAGCGTTCAATCGCTGGCGTTCGTCGTATTTCCAAGCCGGGACTGCGCGTTTACGCAAAGTCCACCAACCTGCCGCACGTGCTCGGTGGCCTGGGTGTCGCAATCCTGTCCACCTCTTCCGGCCTCTTGACTGACAAGCAGGCCGGCAAGAAGGGCGTGGGCGGCGAAGTCCTCGCTTACGTCTGGTAACGGGAAAGGAAGAGAATAATGTCACGTATTGGACGTCTCCCCATCACCGTTCCTGCCGGCGTTGAGGTCAAGGTTGACGGCTCTGTCGTCAGCGTCAAGGGTTCCAAAGGCGAGCTGAGCCACACTGTGCCCAGCCCGATCGAGGTTTCCCTGGAAGAAGGCACCCTGACTGTCGCCCGCCCGAACGACGAGCGCGCCTCACGTTCGCTGCACGGCCTGACCCGCACCCTGATCGCCAACATGATCCAGGGTGTTACTGCAGGCTACGAGAAGAAGCTTGAGATTGTCGGTACCGGTTACCGCGTCCAGGCCAAGGGAACTGATCTGGAGTTCGCTCTGGGCTACAGCCACCCGGTCAACGTCTCGGCACCGAACGGCATCACCTTTGCAGTAGAGACCCCGACCAAGCTCTCTGTTTCAGGTATCTCCAAGCAGCAGGTCGGCGAGGTTGCTGCCAACATTCGCAAGCTGCGGAAGCCGGACCCCTACAAGGGCAAGGGCATCCGTTACGCAGGCGAAGTCATCCGCCGCAAGGTCGGAAAGGCTGGTAAGTAACCATGGCGATCGCAATTAACAAGAAGCGTACGAACAAGAGCAAGTCTGCCCAGCGCAGCCGCCGCCAGCTTCGTATCCGCAAGCGCATCTCCGGAACGGCTGTACGTCCTCGTCTGGTCGTCAACCGCTCCGCACGCCACGTATTCGTCCAGGTTGTCGATGACACCAAGGGCCTGACCGTAGCGAGCGCCTCCACATTGGAAGCCGACCTTCGTGCATTCGATGGTGACAAGACCGCCAAGGCCAAGCGCGTTGGCGAATTGGTCGCCGAGCGCGCCAAGGCTGCCGGTATCGAAGCTGTTGTCTTCGACCGCGGTGGTAACAAGTACCACGGCCGGATCGCCGCCGTTGCTGACGGCGCCCGTGAAGGTGGGCTGTCACTGTGACCGAAAATAACGAAAAGGACATTCAGGTGACTGAAGCTGTAGCTGCTCCGGCAACTGAGACCGCTGCGCCTGCTACCACCGACGGCGCCCGTGGTGGCGCTGCTCGTCGTGGCGAGCGTGGCGACCGCGGCCAGGGCCGTGGCGACCGTGGTGGCCGTGGTGGCCGCGATGGTGGCCGCGAAGCCGAAAAGAGCCAGTTCGTAGAGCGCGTCGTAACCATCAACCGTGTTTCCAAGGTCGTCAAGGGTGGTCGTCGCTTCAGCTTCACCGCCCTCGTCGTCGTCGGTGACGGCAACGGTATGGTCGGCGTCGGCTACGGCAAGGCTAAGGAAGTTCCTGCCGCAATCGCGAAGGGCGTCGAAGAGGCCAAGAAGTCATTCTTCCGCGTTCCCCGCATCGGCAGCACCATCCCGCACCGTGTTCAGGGTGAAGCCGCCGCAGGCGTCGTCATGCTGCGTCCGGCTTCTGCCGGTACCGGTGTTATCGCCGGCGGTCCGGTCCGTGCAGTACTGGAGTGCGTGGGCATCCACGACATCCTCTCCAAGTCGCTCGGTTCCTCGAACGCCATCAACATCGTTCACGCGACCGTTGACGCGCTGAAGCGCCTCGAAGAGCCGGCAGCAGTGGCAGCACGCCGCGGCCTCCCGCTCGACGAGATCGCCCCGCCGGCAATGGTGAAGGCGCTTTTGAACCAGAAGGCAGGTGTCTGAGTCATGGCTAAGAACGTGCTTGTCTCCGACGCTAAGTTGGAGATCACTCAGATCAAGTCCGCCATTGGCGGCAAGCAGAACCAGCGCGACACCCTTCGGTCCCTCGGCCTGAAGCGGATCGGACACACTGTTGTCCGCACCGCCGACGCCGTGACCGTCGGAATGCTCAACACGGTTCCGCACCTGGTAAAGGTAGAGGAGGCGAAGTAAATGGCAGAGAAGAACACCGCCGAAAAGGCACAGGGCGCCGCTGCTGAGAAGCAGAACGCACTGAAGGTTCACCACCTGCGTCCCGCCCCGGGTGCCAAGACCGCCAAGACCCGTGTTGGTCGTGGTGAAGGTTCCAAGGGTAAGACCGCTGGTCGCGGTACCAAGGGTACGAAGGCCCGCTACCAGATCAAGGCTGGCTTTGCCGGCGGCCAGCTGCCGCTGCACATGCGCCTGCCGAAGCTGCGCGGCTTCAAGAACCCGTTCCGGGTTGAGTACCAGGTTGTAAACCTGGACAAGCTCAACGAGCTGTTCCCGGAAGGTGGCGCAGTCACCGTGGAGAACCTGGTCGAAAAGGGTGCCGTTCGCAAGAACCAGCCCGTCAAGGTGCTTGGCACCGGCGACATCACCGTCAAGGTTGACGTCACCGTCCACGCATTCTCGGCCAGCGCCGCAGAAAAGATCGCCGCGGCAGGCGGAAGCACCACCGCCCTCTAACGAGGCGGCGGGGCGATTGCCCGTTGCTGTTACTCCCGGTACCAGGGGCCCACGGCCCCCGGTACCGGGAGTTTTTTCATTTTCCGGCCCTTCCGATTGTTCGCAGGGCGCATCCACCCGTTAGACTCGGTTGTTGGGTTTATTTGACCTGTCTCACACGACTTTACTTATTACTCAGGAGGACGCTTGCTTAGCGCATTTGGCCGGGCCTTTCGCACGCCTGATCTGCGACGCAAGTTGTTGTTCACGCTGGGAATCATCACAATCTTCCGCTTGGGTGCCTTCATCCCCTCGCCCGGTGTGAGCTACCAGAATGTCCAGCAATGCTTGCAGAACGGTCAGACCTCGGGCGGGATCTACCAGCTCGTCAACCTGTTCAGCGGCGGTGCATTGCTGCAGGTCTCCATCTTTGCCCTCGGCATCATGCCGTACATCACGGCCAGCATCATCGTCCAGCTCCTCCGGGTGGTCATTCCCCGTTTCCAGGAGCTCTACGATGAGGGCGCCTCGGGCCAGTCGAAGCTGACGCAGTACACCCGCTACCTCACGATCGCCCTCGGCCTGCTGAACGCCACGACGCTCGTTTCCCTGGCCCGGTCCGGCCAGCTGCTGCCGAACTGCCAGCTGCCGATCATCCCGGACGCCAGCATCATCACCACGATCCTGATTGTCATCACCTTGACGGCCGGCACCGGCCTGATCATGTGGATGGGCGAGCTCGTGACGGAAAAGGGCGTCGGCAACGGCATGTCCCTGCTCATCTTCACGTCCATCGCGGCAGGCTTCCCGGGCTCCCTCGGCGCCATCTGGAAGGCCCAGGGACCGGGCACCTTCTTCATGGTCCTGGTCATCGGCCTGCTCACAGTTGCCCTCGTGGTCTTCGTGGAGCAGTCCCAGCGCCGCATTCCGGTGCAGTACGCCAAGCGCATGATCGGACGCCGCACGGTTGGCGGCACCAGCACCTACATCCCCATCAAGGTGAACATGGCCGGCGTCGTGCCCGTCATCTTCGCTTCGTCCATGCTGTACCTGCCCGGGCTGATCGCGCAGTTCAACCAGCCCAAGGCCGGCGAGCAGATGCAGCCGTGGGTCGAGTGGATCAACAACAACATGACCAAGGGTGACCACCCGATCTATATGGCGCTGTATTTCGCCATGATTGTGTTCTTCACCTACTTCTATGTTGCGATTACCTTCAACCCCGAAGAGGTCTCGGACAACATGAAGAAGTACGGCGGCTTCATTCCGGGCATCCGCGCCGGCAAGCCGACCGCGGATTATCTTCAGTACGTCCTATCCCGGATCACCCTGCCCGGCGCCTTCTACTTGGGCTTCGTGGCACTGATCCCGCTGGTTGCACTGGTCCTGATCAACGCGAACCAGAACTTCCCGTTCGGCGGCACCTCGATCCTGATCATGGTGGGCGTCGGCCTGGAGACCGTGAAGCAGATTGATGCGCAGCTACAGCAACGTCACTACGAAGGGCTTTTGCGATGACGAGAATGTTGATTATCGGACCCCCCGGTTCAGGCAAGGGAACGCAGGCGGAACGCATTTCGGAGCGCCTCGGCGTCGTTGCGATCTCCACCGGTGACATCTTCCGTGCCAACGTCAAGGGTGAGACGCCGTTGGGCATCGAAGCCAAGAAGTACATGGACGCGGGCGACTTCGTTCCGGACAGCGTGACCAACAAGATGGTCCGCGACCGCCTCAGCGAGAACGACGTCGAAGCCGGCTTCCTTCTGGACGGATACCCGCGCACCACCGCGCAGGTGGACTACCTCGACGACATCCTTGCCGGCGGCAACCAGAAGCTCGACGTCGTCCTGCAGCTCACGGCCGATGACGAGGAACTCGTCGCGCGGCTATTGGGCCGCGCCAAGGACACCGGACGCAGCGACGACAACGAGGCCGTCATCCGCCACCGGCTTGACCTTTACCACGGCCAGACGGAAGCGGTCGTGGCCAAGTACGCCGACCGTGGCATCCTGACCCGCGTTGATGGCATCGGCGCCATCGACGAGGTCACCGACCGCGTCATGCAGGCCATCAAAGAGGCCCAGGCCGCCTGATCCCGGCCCACGACATTTGAGGCCCCTCCCGGACCACCGGGAGGGGCCTCAGCCATTTCGGCCGCGTGCCTTCCCCAGGGCAGTCGGCCCCACCGAAAGGAAGCTGCAGATGGCATTCGGCCAGCCGCGCATCGAATACAAGACCAACGCCCAGATGCGCACCATGCAGGAGGCCGGGCTGGTCCTCAGCCGCGCCCTCGACGCCGCGGTCGCGGCGGCCGCACCCGGCAAGACCACCCGCGACCTCGACGCGGTGTTCGCCGCCGTGCTCAAGGAGGCGGGCGCCACGTCCAACTTCCTCGGCTACCACGACTTCCCGGCCACGATCTGCACCTCGGTCAATGAAGAGGTTGTGCACGGCATTCCCGGCGACCGCGTGCTGAAGGACGGCGACATCATTTCAATCGACGGCGGTGCGGTCCTTGACGGCTGGCACTCCGATTCCGCAAGGACCGTGATCGTGGGCACCGCCGATCCCGAAGACCAGCGGCTCTCCGAGGTCACCGAGGCGGCCATGTGGCACGGCATCGCAGCCCTCGCCACGGGCAAGTTCGTCGGCGACATCGGCAACGCGGTTGACGACTACGTCTCCTCCGTTCCCGGCAAGCCGCTCGGGATCCTGGAGGACTACGTGGGGCACGGCATTGGTTCGGAGATGCACATGGCGCCTGACGTCCTGAACTACCGCACCAGCCACCGCGGGCCGAAGATCCGTCCGGGACTGTGCCTGGCGATCGAACCCATGCTGGTGCGCGGAAGCATCGAGACGGCCGTCCTGGCGGACGACTGGACCGTGGTCACCACCGACGGCCAGCGGTCCTGCCAGTGGGAGCACTCCGTGGCGGTCCATGAGAAGGGCATCTGGGTGCTCTCAGCGCCCGACGGCGGCGCCGCCAAACTGGCTCCGCTGGGCGTCGTGCCGGTCCCGATTCCCTGACGCGGCACGGCGGCGATGCCCAGATCCGCCTCCGACGCAGAAAATCCCTGGCGCCACCGAATTCCGGTGTCGCCAGGGATTTTCCGTGTCCCCAGGATGCGGGTGGCGCGTCAGCTCTTGAGCTTCGGCTTCACGTCCTTGTTGTAGATGCCCTCAAGGGTCGCCTTGAGGTCCGTCATGGTGGCCTTGACGTCGCCCTGCTGGGTGAGGATCTTGGCCGCAGCCTTCGCCATCTCCTGGTCCGCCCCGGGCAGGAACACGCGCGCGTTGTCCTGGACGTGGGTCACGGGAAGCTGGTCCATCGCCGTCTTGATCTGCGGGGTCTTCGCCAGCACCGCGCTCATGTCCGCCGACATGCGGGTGGGCATGTAACCGGTGGCCGCGGAAAACGCAGCCGTGTTTTCCGGTTCGGTCATGAACTTCAGGAACGTGGCAGCCGCGAGCTGCACTTCCTTGCTCACGCCGCTGGGAATGCCCAGCCCGGCGCCGCCGGTGGGGCAGACGTTGGTTTCCTGCTTCGGGCCGCCGGGCAGGAAGCCAACGCCCACATTGAACTTGGCTGACTTCAGGACGCCTAGCAGGGAACCCGTCGAAGAGATGGTCGTGGAGGTGATGCCGGCGGAGAAGTCGTCGGCCGCTTCCTTGGAGGAGACACCTGCCCAGCCGACCTTGTAGATCGAGTCCTGGGCCCACTGCAGGGCCGCGACAGACTCGGCGGAGTCGCAGTTGATGGTCCACTCATTGGACCAGCTGCCACCCCAGCCCCATAGGTTGTTCTGCAGGGTCCAGCCCGCGTAGCCGGCCAGGGCCGGGTAGATGTACGCGTACTTGGCGCCGGAGCTGGCCTTGAGCTTCGGGGCCCACTCGCCAAACTCCTGCCAGGTCTTGGGGGCACGGTCCGGCAGCCCGGCGGCCTTGAAATGGTCCTTGTTGTAGTAGAACAGCGGGGTGGAACGGCCATAGGGGAGGGCCCACTGCTTGCCGGCGTACTGGTAGTCCGCAACGAGGGACTTCTGGAAGTCGTCCATCTTGACGTCGAGCTGCTTGATCAGGCCGTCAAGGGGGATTATGTTGCCGTTGGTGTAGTAGCGGAACCACCACACGTCGGAGAGCACCACGAGGCCCGGCAGGGCGGACTTCGCTGCCTGGGAGGTCTGGAACTTCTGGGCGATTTCCTCGTAGTTGGCGCCGGCGGTCACGAGGTTGACCTTGATGTCCGGGAACTTCGCCTGGAACTTGTCGATGATGGCCTTTTCGACGTCCTGGGACTGTCCCGGGTGGCTGGTCCAGAAGTCGATTGAGGCGGCCGGTTTGACGCCGGTGAAATCAATATCCGCGGCCTTCGTAGCGTCCGCGGAACCCCCGGTGGAGGGGCCGCCGCATGCCGCCAGGGCTGCCGCGCCCGCGGTGAGGCCGGCCATTCCCAGGAAATGCCTGCGGTCCAGATTCATAGCCATGTGGATCCTCTCAAGATGCTGACTCGTTTAATATCGGTGGAGATAAAACAGGGGGCTGGTCGTGCCGGACACGGCCGGCGGCACCGTCATCCGGTGACGCTGCCCTGGGTCAGGCCCGCCACGATATAGCGCTGCAGGGCGGCGAACACCAGGAGGATGGGGACGATCACGAGCATGGCGCCGGCCATGAGGATGCCCCAGCCGGACCCGTTGCCTTCCGAGTTCTGCAGCAGGGTAAGGCCCACCGGCAGCGTCATGGTCTCGGGGCGGTCTGTGATGATGAGCGGCCAGATGTAGTCGTTCCACTCACTCACTACGGTGACCAGGGCAACCGTCGCGATCGAGGGCACGGATACCGGTGCCACAACCTGCCAGAGACGCCGCCAATGCCCGGCGCCGTCAATCTCGGCAGCCTCAAGGATGGAGCCGGGCAGCGTCATGAAGTGCTGGCGCAGCAGGAAGGTGCCGAACGCGGTGCCCAACCCGGGCAGGATGATCCCCCACAGGGTGTTCTTCCCGCCCATGCCAGCGATCAGGATGTAGTTGGGCAGGATGGATACCTGCGGGGGCACCATGAGGGCCACAAGGATGACGACGAAGATGACGTTCTTGAACGGGAACCGCACGAACACCAGCGCGTAGGCCGTGAGGATGGCCAGGATTACCTTCACGGTGGCACCCACAGTGGTTACGATCAGGCTGTTGAGGAAGAACCTGGCGAACGGCACCGTGGTCATGGCGACGTGGTAGTTCTCCAGGTTCAGGCTTCCGGGCAGGATCTTCAGGTCCGTCGTGACGATCTCTCCGGGCTGCTTGAAAGAGCTCAGGAGCATCCACAGCAAGGGCAGGAAGACCACCAGCGTCGCCAGGATCAGGGGAATGTAGCCGCCCGCGATCGTCTGGACCAGGTTGGCGCGGGAGAACGGGCCGGTACGCCGCGGCGCGCCGGGCCCGCCGTCGGGAGCGGAAGCCGGTCCGGCATTGGCAGCGGGATCCGGGCTGACCGGGGACAGCGTGCTCACGAGTAGTGCACCTTCCGTTCGACGAACCGCAACTGGAGCACGGTGATGATGAGCAGGATGGCGAAGAGCACCACGGAGATGGACGCCGAGTAACCGGCACGGTTGAATGCGCCGAAGGCCTGGAGATAGGCCTCATAGATCAGCGTGCTGGTGCCGTTGCCCAGCGGGGTCATGATCCGGATCAGGTCGAAGGCCTGCAGGGAACTGATCATGGTGGTGATGAGCAGGAAGAATGTGGTGGGCGACAACAGCGGGACGGCCATGTTGACAAACCGGCGGAAGCCGCTGGCGCCGTCGAGGGAAGCCGCTTCCATGACGTCCTGCGGCAGCGACTGCAGGCCGGCCAGGTACACGACCGCGCAGTAGCCCAGGTTCTTCCATACGTAGACGATGATCACCATGGCCAGCGACAGCTGGGGATCGTTGATCCACTGCGGACTTTGCTGTCCGATGCCGCGCAGCAGCCACGAGAGCACACCGTAGCCGGGGTCGAAGATGAAGAGCCAGACGAGGCCGACGCCGACCCCACTGAGCACATACGGTGCAAAGACGGCTGACCGGGCAAAGGTGGTGCCGCGGACCTTGGAGTTCAGCGCCAGGGCAACCAGGAGGCCGAGCACCATCGAGCCGCCGACCGTGACCACCGTAAAGACCGCCGTCGTCCCGAGAACCTCGGGCGCATCGGAGCTCGTGAAGAACGTGATGTAGTTCTCGAATCCGACCACGGTGGCCGACGCGGAGCCCAGGGTCCAGTCCAGGGTGGAGTAGTAGATGTTGTTGATGAGCGGGAGGTAGGTGAAGACCGCTATCAGCGCAAGATTTGGCAGTGCCAGGGCCAGGAAGACGAAGAAGTCCCGGCGGGTCCTGGCGGACCAGCGTGCCCGGCGCCGGGTGGCCGCGGCAGCGTCCACCGTGGCCGGCGGACTGTCTGTAAGTTGTCGAGTCATTCGGGTCTCTAACGGGATCCGGGCCTGCCAGTGGCAGGCGGATGGGCGGGGGATCTACTTCACTTCACCACACACTCGGTGGGCGGAACCCCGCACAAGACCCGGTCGGGGCTTTGTTTTGTCAGGCTTCCCTGCCCGTTAACCAATTGTTCGTTGCAGTATTACATAACGTTTGCCTTTGATGTGGCTTTGGTGCTACGGGCCGCACGCAATTCGCGCCGGAGGGCTCGGCAACACCGGCAATGCAGGCATCAGCCGGGTCCGCGGCGCCGGCGGGCGCACAATGGAGCCATGACTGCGATTACGGATGTAGCCGGCCTTCGCGTGGGGCACGTTCACAAGTTCGACGGCGGGTGGCTGACCGGCGTGACCGTGGTGCTTCCGCCGCCGGGCACGATCGGCTCCGTCGACGTCCGGGGAGGCGGCCCGGGCACCCACGAGACCGATGCGCTGGATCCGACCACGCTGACTTCTGCCGTGGACGCCGTGGTCCTCACCGGCGGGAGCGCCTTCGGCCTGGTCGCGGCACACGGTGCCCAGCGCTGGTGCGAGGAGAGCGGCCGGGGGTTCGCCGTTCCCGGCGGCGTCGTTCCGATCGTTCCGGCCGCCGCGATCTTTGACCTGGGCCGCGGGGGCGATTTTTCCGCCCGCCCGGATGCGGCCATGGGCTATGCGGCCACTGCCGCGGCTGCCGCCCAGGCAGAAGGGCACGACGTCGGGCGCGGCAACGTCGGCGCCGGCACGGGAGCGGCGATCGGCCGGGGCCGGTTCAAGGGAGGAGTGGGCACAGCCTCCATTACATTAGACAACGGGGTGGTGGTCGGTGCCATCGCCGTGGTGAATGCGCTTGGATTGCCTTTTGGCACATCGCCGCAGCGGCCGGAACCCGGCAGCGTGCGTCTAAGCGAGGAACGAGCGAGCGCGCAGAGGGTTGCGGTTGTTGAGGCGAAAGCCGGGAACGGCGGCGTTAGCTCGACAGAGCCACCGGCACTGAACACCACCCTCGTCGTCGTCGCCACGAACGCGGTCCTGGACAAGGCCGAGTGCAAGCGGACGGCGTCGGCGGCCCATGCCGGACTGGCCCGGGCGCTTGATCCGAGCCATACCCTGGCGGACGGGGACACCGTCTTCACCCTGGCGACCTGCACCGTCTCGCTGGACCGCAGCACCGAAGCCGCGCGGCAACTGAGCCTGATCACCCTGCAAAGCGCGGCAGCCGACGTCGTCCGCCTGGCCATCCTGGACGGAATTGCCAGCGCCGAGGCCGTGGTCACGCCGGCGGTGGCCTTAGGTGCGTACGGGGGCTGAGTGCGCTACGATTGCTGGATTTAACAATCGCGCCCGAATGGCGTAATGTTGTCTGTTGGTTGTCTGCCCTGTTGTGCCCTTTTGTGGCCGGGAGGCATCAGCCAATCAATCAAAAACGTCCGCAGTCATGACCGGTGCAAACCGGGAGGCGGCGGCAACAACAGTTAGCGGAGGGTATGGCCAAGAAGGACGGGGTCATTGAGATCGAGGGCGTTGTGACTGAGGCGCTGCCCAATGCGATGTTTCGCGTTGAGCTCACCAACAAGCACATCGTTCTGGCACACATCTCTGGAAAGATGCGCCAGCACTACATCAGGATTCTCCCTGAGGACCGGGTAGTGGTGGAGCTGAGCCCGTACGACCTGACACGTGGTCGTATCGTCTACCGCTACAAGTAAACACTGGGCGGCCAGAGCAACAGCCGAAGGCCGGTCCAGCTGACCAACTGCAACACGCAAAGGAACGCCATGAAGGTCAAGCCGAGCGTCAAGCAGATCTGCGAAAAGTGCAAAGTGATCCGCCGTAATGGCCGGGTCATGGTGATCTGCGAGAACCCGCGCCACAAGCAGCGCCAGGGCTAATTTCCCCTTCGGGAAATCCTGGGTTGCTAACCCACGCAAGTAAATAAAAGGCAGCACAAGCTGATTTGGGACGTATGGGCCCGTACAGCTAACCCCCGGTCGGAGGCTGGGGCCGCACGGACCGTGCGGGTGTACTGCCTACGACCTCCGGTTTATTCAAGGAGCACTGCCTCTATGGCTCGTCTCGCTGGCGTAGACATTCCCCGCGAAAAGCGGTTGGAAATTGCGCTTACTTACATCTACGGCGTGGGCAAGACCCGTGCACACGAAACCCTGGCTGCCACCGGCATCAGCGCGGACGTTCGGGTCAAGGACCTGACGGACGCACAGCTGGTTGAGCTGCGTGACTACATTGAAGGCAACTACAAGGTTGAGGGTGACCTTCGCCGCGAGGTAGCCGCTGACATCCGCCGCAAGGTTGAGATCGGCAGCTACGAAGGTATTCGCCACCGCAAGGGCCTGCCAGTGCGCGGACAGCGTACGAAGACGAACGCGCGTACCCGCAAGGGCCCGAAGCGCACCGTCGCAGGCAAGAAGAAGGCCCGTTAATCCCTGAGGGATTAACTCGGCCTACCCCCGATAACTTTCTGTAGGAGAAAAAATGCCCCCGAAGACTCGTGGCGCGGTTCGCAAGCCGCGTAAGAAGGACAAGAAGAATATCGCGCTGGGCCAGGCGCACATCAAGAGCACCTTTAACAACACCATCGTTTCCATCACGGATCCGAACGGTGCTGTCATCTCCTGGGCTTCGTCCGGTGAGGTTGGCTTCAAGGGCTCGCGCAAGTCCACCCCGTTCGCTGCCCAGATGGCTGCCGAGGCCGCCGCGAAGCGTGCACAGGAGCACGGCATGCGCAAGGTTGACGTGTTCGTCAAGGGACCGGGTTCCGGACGCGAGACCGCCATCCGCTCACTGCAGGCCGCTGGCCTCGAGGTTGGATCCATCCAGGATGTAACCCCCAGCGCCCACAACGGCTGCCGTCCGCCCAAGCGCCGCCGCGTCTAAGGCTTTCCAGCGCTCAGGAGCTTGCCCGGACCCTCACGGGTCCGGGCAGGCCCGGCCGCGTTAAGACTTTAGACCGATCTTTCCACCACCTGTGTTGCGTCATATAGCGGATGCTCGCCGAAAGGAAACCTAAGTGCTCATTGCACAGCGCCCCACCCTCTCCGAAGAGGTCGTCTCCGAAAACCGCTCCCGGTTCATCATTGAACCGCTTGAGCCGGGCTTCGGGTACACCCTCGGAAACTCCCTCCGCCGTACCCTGCTCTCCTCCATCCCCGGTGCCTCTGTAACGAGCATCCGGATCGATGGCGTGCTGCACGAGTTCACCACGGTCCCGGGTGTCAAGGAAGATGTCACTGAGATCATCCTGAACATCAAGAACCTGTCGGTTTCCTCCGAGCACGACGAGCCGGTTGTTGCGTACCTGCGCAAGCAGGGCCCGGGAGTCGTCACCGCCGCGGACATCGCTCCGCCGGCCGGCGTCGAATTCCACAACCCGGATCTGCACATTGCCACGCTGAATTCGAAGGGCAAGTTCGAACTCGAACTGACCATCGAGCGAGGCCGCGGCTACGTTTCGGCAGCTCAGAACAAGTCCGGCGACTCCGAGATCGGCCGCATCCCGGTCGACTCGATCTACTCGCCGGTCCTGAAGGTTACTTTCCGCGTGGAAGCTACCCGTGTTGAGCAGCGCACTGACTTCGACAAGCTGATTGTCGACGTCGAGACCAAGCAGGCCATCGCCCCGCGCGATGCTGTTGCTTCGGCAGGTACCACCCTGGTGGAACTGTTCGGTCTGGCTCGCGAGCTGAACACCGCAGCTGAAGGTATCGAGATTGGCCCGTCGCCGACGGACGCTGCCCTGGCAGCCGACATGGCACTGCCGATCGAGGATCTGGACCTCACCGTCCGTTCCTACAACTGCCTCAAGCGTGAGGGCATCCACACCGTGGGTGAACTCGTTGCCCGCTCCGAGGCTGACCTCATGGATATCCGTAACTTCGGTGCGAAGTCCATTGACGAGGTCAAGGCAAAGCTGGTGGAACTGGGGCTGTCCCTCAAGGACTCCCCTCCCGGATTCGACCTCGCAGCACGTGCCGCAGCCATCGAAGAGGACGACGCCGCTTTCAGCGACGACGAGCTCTAACAAACAGATCTTGGCCGGCGGGCCCGATGCACCCTGGCGTGCGCAACCCACCGGCTTCCACATGAGGAGAAACTATTATGCCTACACCCGCTAAGGGTCCGCGCCTCGGAGGCGGAGCGGCTCACGAGCGTCTTATGCTCGCGAACCTGTCCGCCGCGCTCTTCGAGCACAAGCGGATCACCACCACGGTGACCAAGGCCAAGCGACTGAAGCCTTACGCTGAGCGCCTGGTGACCTTCGCCAAGCGTGGCGACCTGGCTTCCCGCCGCCGTGTACTCGGCCTGATCAGCGACAAGGGCATCGTCCACGAGCTGTTCACCGATATTGCACAGGCAGTGGAGAACCGCAACGGCGGTTACACCCGCATCACCAAGATCGGCAACCGCAAGGGCGACAACGCTCCCATGGCTGTCATCGAACTGGTTCTCGAGCCGGTTTCCGCCAAGCAGGCCGTGGTAGCCGAGGCTACTTCCGCTGCACAGCGGGACGCTGAGAAGAAGGACGCCGGGAAGGCCGAGGCAGCTCCGGTTGCCGAGACCGAAGAGGCTCCTGAGGCTGAGGTCGTTGAGACTGAAGCTGCAGCTACCGAAGAGGCTCCGGCCGCCGAGGAAGCAGCCGCCTCCTCGGAGAAGGACGCGAAGTAGTTCGCTGATTTCTTCGCATAGACTTAAGTCTATGAACGAGCCAAAACCCGCTGCCCCCGTCATGGGGGGCGGCGGGTTTTTGCGTATCCGGTTGGATCTGGGCTACGACGGCGGCCCCTTCAGCGGGTGGGCCGTCCAGCCTGGCCTGCGCACTGTCCAGGGCACGCTGGAGCAGGCCCTTGAGCTGCTCATCCGGCGCCCGGTCCGGGTCACCGTGGCGGGCCGGACAGATGCGGGCGTACACGCCCGCGGCCAGGTGGTGCATCTGAACCTCACGCAGGCCGAGTGGCTGGGCCTGAACCGCGGCGCCGAGCTGGATCCCGCCGTCGCCCTGCTCCGCCGCGTGCGCGGCGCCCTGAGCCGCGGGCTCGGGCAACTCAGCGGAGCCATCGAAGTCCACGACGTCACTGTGGCTCCGGAGGGCTTCGACGCGCGTTTTTCCGCGCTCTGGCGCCGCTACTCCTACCGGATCGCGGACGGTCCCGCGCTCTGGGACCCGCTGGGCCGCTACTCGACGCTCTGGCACAAAGCCCCGCTGGACGTTGGGCTGCTCAACGAGGGCGCCTCGCAGCTGCTGGGGCTGCAGGATTTCCGCTCCTACTGCAAGCCGCGGGAGGGCGCGACCACCATCAGGGAGCTGCAGCGCTTCGAATTCGCCCGCGGAACCGACGGCGTCATTGTCGCCACGGTGCAGGCTGACGCGTTCTGCCACAACATGGTGCGCTCCCTCGTGGGCTCGGCGCTCTTCGTGGGGGAGGGCCTGGAATCCCCGGAATGGATGCTGGAACGGCTGCTTGCCCGGCAGCGGGACGCCAAGTCGGTGCTGGCTGCCCCGCATCCGCTGGTGCTGGAGGAAGTGGCCTACCCGTCGGAAAGCGGAATGCTGGCCCGGGCAGAGCTGACTAGGGCCATGCGCGCGTAAGACCGACGGAATCCAGAACTTTCGTGAAGGCGCCGCGGAACTTCCCCACATTCGACGGCGCGAAACCGCCACTCGGCGGCGGTTCGGCCCAACACGCCGGCCGGGACCTCCGTGGGTGGGGAATCCCCGGCCCATTAGAAGGCGGCCGGGGGACCCCCGGCGGGAAGCTCGACGGTGAACGTGCTGCCGCGGCCCGGAAGCGTGGTGCAGGAGATCGTCCCGCCGTGGCGTTCCACGATGGCCTTGGTGATCGACAATCCGAGTCCTGCCCCCGGGATTGCCCCGTCCCGGACCACGGGACTCCGGAAGAACCGGGTGAATACCCGCTCTGCGTCTGCTGCGGTCATGCCCATGCCGGTGTCCTGGACGTGAAGCCGTATCCGGCCGTCCTCAGTGCTCCCCGAGACCCGGACAGAACCGCCGTCCGGCGAGTACTTGATGGCGTTGGAAACGAGGTTGTCCAGTGCCTGGCCGATACGGAGCGGATCAACGTGGGCCCACAGGGGCGCAGGGATTTCCGCCGACAGCGAGACCAGCGACGACTGGGCATGTGCCTGCGCGGAACTCAGGGTGGCTTCCACCAGGCTGGCCAGGTCGGTGCGGCGGGGATGAACGTGGACGGCCGAGGTCGCGGTCATCAGGAGGTCGGAGACCAGGGCAAGCAGCCGCTCGGCATTGCGTTGCGCGACTTCGATGCGGCGGACGGCCGGGGTCGGAAGGTCCTCCACGTCCGCGAGGACCAGGTCCAGGTTGCCAATGATTGAGGTCAACGGCGTGCGGAACTCATGTGAGACCGTGGACACCACATCATCCTTCGCGGCCAGGGCATCGGCCATGCCTGTGACCTCGTTGAACACCACCACCGCCCCACGGAAGCCGCCGTCGTCGTTCCTCAGCGCCCGGGCGGCGGTCGAAACCACCCGGCTGCCCGGCGCCGCCCCGAAGCAGACCAGATAGTCGGCAAATGATTCGCCGTCCAGCGCACGCCGCAGCGGACGCCGATCGAGCGCAAGCGGCGTCCTCTTGTCCTGCCCCATCAACGCCAGTTGACCCTCCTCCGGCACCCGGAGACTGCGGGGAGGCGCCGCTGATGCCTCAAGCCGGGCCTGCCAGGAGTTCGTCAGCAGGCGGCGGCCATCGGCGTCTACCGCCACGATGCCGACGTCGACGGTGTCCAGAACCGCGTCGAGGAGCTGAACACGATCCCTGCTGTCCGCGAGCAGGGCTTGTAGCTCAGCTTCCTTGGATTCGATTCGGCGGATCATGAGGGTCAGCAGGGCCGCATACAGGCCCAGCCCGACGAGGCCGAGGACGCTGTGGAGGACGCCAGGCCGCCAGCCTGCGGGCGCCGCAGTCACCGCAGCCGCAACCACGAGCGTCAGCGGGAGCTGGCTCGCCAGAACCCGGGCGCGCGGACTTAAAGCCTTGACGAACCGGCCTGCACCCCAGACCCTCAATTCTTCACCCACTGAAGCCGCGCCCCTTTCTTGCTGCTCCAGTTTTACACCCGGTGTCACATAACCGTGACACAAATCCAAGTTTTGTGGCGTCTGTTGCTGCGCCGCAACGTTTTTTGCCCTCGTCCGTGGGTATTCTGACAGTGCCGGTTGGGGGCCGACGAGATCAACGCTGCCTGCGCATCCGCGGTAGGCCGCGGAGCTTGCCAGATGTGAGGGGGGCCATGACTGACATGGGAGTCGCCGTCGTCGTTGAAGACGACGAAGATGTTCGGAACCTAGTCGAAGCCGTGTTGAGCCAGGCCGGGTTCGAGGTCCACTCCGCCTCGGGAGGGCGGGAAGGGGTGGACGTCGTCCGGCGCGAGGCGGCCAGCGTCGTCACCCTGGATGTGGGTCTTCCGGACATTGACGGGTTCGAGGTGCTCCGCCGCATCCGGCAGTTCAGCGATGCGTACGTCGTCATGCTGACGGCTCGAACCGACGAGCTCGATACGCTCACGGCATTCCATACCGGGGCGGATGACTTCCTGGCCAAGCCGTTCAGGCCGCGCGAACTGCGTGCCCGGGTCGGAGCGATGATGAGGCGGCCGCGGCAGGATGTCTTGTCCGCCGTGCCGTCCGCCCCGGCTCCTGCCACCGCCATGCTGCCGGCGTCCACCGCGCCCGAAGACTCTGTGTTCCGCCACAACGGCCTGGAACTGAACCCGGAGACCCGCTCCGTGGCGGTTGACGGCGTCCCCGCCAGCCTGACCCGCAGCGAGTTCGATCTCCTGCACGCGCTGCTCAAGGCTGCAGGCGCCGTCCGGTCAAAGACCGATCTGGTCCGGGTGGTGCGCGGTGAGTACTACCGGGTGGATGCATACATCAGCGAATCCGATGAGCGCGCAGTCGAAGTGCACATCGGAAACCTCCGCCGGAAGCTGCGCGAGGACCCGTTGCAGCCGCGCTGGCTCCAGACCGTCCGCGGCGTGGGATACCGGCTGGCGCCGGCACGATAGCGGCCTGCGACCGTGCCCTTGAATGAGGGCCGGTCAATCTCGGGGCCGGTCAGTCCCTTGCGTCAGCTGTCCCGGAAGACGTAGCTGAATTGAAGCTCGTCCATGGTTTCGCCGCCGCGCTCGGCTACGTCCCCAAGGAGCGAGCGTGCATGCTCCAAGTCGCCGGCACGGATGGCCATTTCCAGCTCTCCGGCGAGCTGGGCAAGACGGAGGCCGCCGACCATCTCAGACGATGTCCGGACGCTCAGCACGGCGTCCAGCGAGGCCGCCTCGTCACGGCGCTCAAGGGCCGACGCCAGCGAACGGTACCTCTGCTCCCACATTTTGGCGTAGTCCCGGGCGAATCCCTTGGCTACGGCCGGGCTCTCCAGCTGGACGCTGAGGTCCTGCAGCGCAGCGGGGTCCACGAGAGGCGCAACGCCCGGAGCGGCAGCCGAGGCAGAGACGGGCACGGGCTGCCCGGCGCCGCGCGCAGCGTCACAGGGGGCGAATGCCGTGCCCGCGTTGCCGTCGTCGGGGGCTGCGGCTAGTAAAGACATGTGACCACGCTACTTCCTGTCAGGGGCCCCTGCCGTGCACTCCGGGCTTTCCTGCGGAAACCCTGTGGCTTTCCGGGCGGGAGCCGTTAGTGGCCCGGAAAGACGTACCGCGAGCCGTCAGCCGGGAATCCGGATCAGGCGGGAGTTCGAGCTGATCGCGTTGATCGCCGAGACAAAGATCGGACCGAGGTCCGCTCCGTTTGAGGCGCAGAAGAAGTAATCTCCGTCGGAGTTCTCCGCAGCCGCCAGCGCCGGCGTCGAACAATCATTGCTGGCAGTGCTTGGGACTCCCGGGGACTTCTCAGAGGCGGCAGCAGCGAGAACGTCGCGCACAAACATGGGGCTGCTTCCGCATCGGGCGGAAGTCGCTGCGTTGTAGGCAACAGTGACGACCAGGATTCCTCTCGCCTTGGCGTCCGCCGCGACTGCCTTCAAATTGTTGCAGGCGACCGCCCCGTCTGAGTTCTGGAGGTCGCCGGCGATGTCCACCGAGGTGGATCCTCCGGTGCCGGTCTCGTTCGGTTGTCCATCCGTCTCCAGGACGATGGCCTTATGGGGGGTTCCTGCACGCGCCGGCAGGCTCACCAAGTTGTTGGGATCCAGACCAAGCAGATACCGTGCCGCGGCCTTCATGGGTGACGCCAGGTACGTGCCAATCCCCGAGTGAGTCAGGCATTGCACACCCTGGACGAGCGCGCTGCCGTTGTTCAGCGCCGGCGGCGTGCCTGAAGTCGTGTAATCGTTGGAGAACGGGACAGGAATCCATGGGCCACTCGTAGCCGAGCCCGACGGGGCGGTGACACAGCCGGACGTGCCAGCGCTGCGGCCGATGGTGCCAAGTGCTACGTACTGCTGGTCCTTGGTCATCGTCTTGAGCGTGGTTTGAATTGCTGTCTGCATGCTGGCGAGGTCGGCGGTACTCATACTGCCGGTGCGGTCCGCGACCAGGGCGACATCCATGGGGTTCGGGGTCTGGGTGCCACAGGAGCCTTTGCAGGCATCCGAGGCCATCGTGCCAGTGCTACCGGTATTAATCCCGATCACGGGAGCGAACCGGAACGCGACGTCTTTGTCGTCGCTTACTGTGATCGAATTACAGGAGGTTCCGGCCCCAGGGATGCAGGGGATGGCGCAGATAGTCTCGCTGCACCTGGCCCCGGTAATCGCTCCGGGGTTGCAAACGCTCGGGATCTGGCTGCTGAGGACGGTCCGGCCCGCGCCTGTTGAAGCCACCACGCACCAGAAGGTGACCGTAGGGGACGCTGCGGGGTCGTTGGCCCGGGCGAATGACATCGCGGCGTTGCGGGCGGCCACCGGATCACCAGGGAGCGACGCTGCGCCGGCTAGCGCTGCGGCGTCCAGCGCGTTGCTCAGGTGCTGGCGCTCGTACACCAGCGAGCCGACATCGAGGGCCATCGCAAGGGCTCCGAAGAGCACCGGAATCGTCAGAGCGAAGATGACTGCAGCCGCTCCACGCTCCCGGGACGCCTTGCCGGGCTTGTTCTTTTCCTTCAAGTGCTCCCGGTTACGTAGCCGCTTCACGAGCGATCCTGGTGTCAAGGCGTGCATGATCCTCCGGTCCAACGCTGTGCACCCGAGGCCAAAGCCGCCGGGCCCTCCATTTTCATTACGGCTTTGGCCTCGAAGACGCCGCCGAGTACCCACGAATAGAAACCGGTCAGGGAGGACTCGGGGTAGCGCAGGCAAACGACCATGACTCCCGGAGCCCCGGCTGACGTGTCGACGGTGAACTGAACCTGGAGTTGGCTGCTGTCCAGCGAACCCGCTGCATGGTTGGCGGACGCAATGACGTCACCTTGCGTCACTCCCTGCCTTGCACTTTCGCGGGCCGCCCCCTGCAGGCTGACGCTTTGACCTAAGGCCATCCCAAAGTCGATCACGCCGAGGAGCATGGACAGGAGCAAGGGCAGGATCAAGGCAAATTCCACCGCCGTCGCACCGCGCTGCCGGTCATCCCGAACCTCTCGATGTCTTGTCTTGGACCCCAGCATCTGATGCTCCTTTCAATCCGAAAGTGATTCCTGAACGGCGTGCCGGTTGGATGCGTTCATCAGCGGCCCGAAAATGTGGCGATGGTGTTGATGACGGCGGGACCAAGGATGACGATAAACAGCGGCGGGAAGATAAAGAGAAGCAGCGGAAATACCACCGCGACGGGAAGTTTCATAGCTTTTTCCTCTGCCCGAAGACGTCGCCTGATCCGCATCTGATCCGCCTGGGGTTTCAATACCCGCGCCACGGAAAGCCCCTGTACATCAGCCTGGATGATTGCGCTCACGAAGCTCTTCAACTCCGGAACCGAGGACCGCGCGGCCATGGCTTTGTAGGCGTCACGGCGGGTACTCCCGGCCTGGATGTCCTGCAGCGTCCGCACCATCTCTTCCGCGACGGGACCCGAACCGTTCGCCCCCACCCGGGACATGGCGACCTCGAACCCCAGGCCTGCCTCGACCGAGATCAGCAGTTGGTCCATGACATTGGGCAGATCCAGCCGTAATCTCGCCTGGCGTTTCGTGCCGCTGTTGTACACGAGCAGGTCGGGCAGGGCGTAGCAGGCCGCCGTGAGGGCCACAGACATCAGGCCTCCCTGCGGGCTTTTTGCCCCACCGAAAAGAACGGCGAGCAAGGCACCGCCAAGGGCCGCCAGCGGTTTCAGCGTCAGGAGGCGGTCCAGCGGCATTGAGGCCGGCCGTCCCGCCTTCCCGAGCATCTGGTCCAGATGGTGCACGTAGGCCGTCGGTGTCAGCTTGCGGGCCAGGAGGACCAGCCCGTGGGGACCGGCCTCTGTATCACCGGGCCGCGGGGTCGAAGCAGCCGCGAGCCTGGATTGGATCAAACGGCCGGCGGCCCTGTCGACGCCAATCAGTGACCAGGCAAAGTAGGTCAAAGGAAGGATGATGCTTGCGATCAGCAGCCAGACTGTGGTGGTCAATGTGCTCAGCTCCTTAGAATGCGATCTTGACCATGCGGCTGATCCAGAAGGATCCGATGGCCATCATGACCACGCTGGCTGCGATGAGGACCCAGCCCAGCACCGTCGAGGTCAGGACCGACATGTATCCCGGATTGACGATGTTGATGAAGAGTGCGACGAAGAACGGCAACGCAATCAGGATGTATGCCGAGAACTTTCCTTCCGCCGCCAATGCACGGATTTGGCCCTTGATCTGTGCCCTTTCGCGAACGGTGTCTGCAACGTGGTCGAGGACCCCGGCCAAGTCGCCGCCAACTTCCCGGTTGATCTCGATTGCCTGGCTGAGCCACTGGAAGTCCTCGCACTGAAATTTCTGGCCTACCTCGGCCATGGACTCTGAAAGCGGACGGCCGACCCTGTCCTCGTTGACGATCCGGGCGAGTTCCTCACCCATCGGAGCCGACATCTCGACGCTGGCGCTTCGCATGCTCTGGGCGATGCTGTGGCCGGCGCGCAGGCTGCCGGAGAGGGACATCAGCATGTCGCTGAGCTGGGCCTCGAAGGCGGCGCGGCGGCGGCCGGTTCTGAATGAGATAAGCGCCCTGGCGGCCACCGGACTCATACCGGCGAACACGACGGCCAGAAGCCAGCCCTGAAGCACGAAGCCCGCCAGGCCCAGAATGAAGGCGGCAACCAGGACCAGGACGGCGAATTCGGCGGGCTGGAGTTTCAGGCCCGCCCCACCGAGCGCATCGCGACCAAAAGGGCCGCTGCTCTTGTGTCCGACGCGACGCTCCATGGCCGCGACCGTGACGCCGCTCAACCTCGAAATCATCGAGGAGTTGGACTCCGCCGGCGGCCTTCTCCGGTCGACGTGGATGTCGGTGTACCGGGGCCGGAATGCCACAAAAAGGGCAAGGGCCACGGCGAGCAGAATGAGCACGGCACCTGCAAGCAAAACAGAATCCTGGGGCACGGGTCTCACCGTCCCGACTTGTGGGGCGCGGGGAAGAAGATTTCGACGGGAACGCTGATTCCAAGGTCGGCGAATCGTTCCACGAAGCGCGGGCGGACACCTGTGGGAACGGGTTTGCCGATGAACCGACCATCCTGGTCAATGCCGGCCGCGTAGTCGAAGACGAAAGCGTCCTGCAATGTCACGACGTCCCCCTCCATGCCCAGGACTTCGGTGATGTGGGTGACCCGGCGCGTCCCGTCTTTCAGCCTGCTCAGCTGAACGATCAGGTGGACTGCGCTGGCGATTTGTTCGCGGATGGCCCGCAGTGGAAGATCCATCCCAGCCATGAGAACGAGGGTCTCCATGCGGGCTATTGCATCCCGGGGCGAGTTTGAGTGGACTGTGGAGATGGAACCGTCATGGCCGGTGTTCATGGCTTGGAGCATGTCCAGGGCTTCTCCGCCGCGGACTTCGCCAACCACGATCCTGTCCGGCCGCATGCGCAGGGAATTCCGCACGAGTTCGCGGATGCCAACGGCGCCCCGGCCTTCAACGTTTTCCGGCCGGCTTTCCAGACGGACCACGTGCTCCTGCTGCAGTTGAAGCTCCACAGCGTCTTCGATGGTGACGATGCGTTCGTCGTCAGGAATGAACGAGGACAGAACGTTGAGCAGTGTGGTCTTTCCCGTGCCGGTACCGCCGGAGACGATGATGTTCAGGCGTGCCTGGACACATGCGTGGAGCAACTGTGCCATGGCCGGTGAAATGGAGTCGAACCTGATCAGGTCCTCGACGGTCAGTGGTACGGCGGAGAACTTTCGAATTGTTAACGATGGACCGTCCACGGCGAGGGGCGGGATCACGGCATTGACCCGTGAGCCGTCCTGCAGCCGGGCATCGACCAGCGGCGAGGACTCGTCAATTCGACGCCCAACCCTTGAAACAATCCTCTCGATGACCCTGCGCAGGTGGGCATCTGAGGTGAACGATGTCCCGGTCAAGTGCAGCCGGCCGCCGCGTTCGACGTAGATCCGCTCAGCGCCGTTGACCATGATTTCCGTGACGAGCGGGTCGTCCAGAAGCCGCTGGAGCGGCCCGAGACCCAGGATTTCGTCAACGATCTCGCGGACCAGGCGCCGTCGTTCCTCGGGTGTCAGGGGAACCTGTTCGTCATCGATGAACGCTCCAAGGGCCTCGCGGACCATGCGCCGTACATCACCTTCATCGAGGCTGCTGTCAGTGATCCGGCTGCCAAGGCGGGCCGTCAGTTCTTCGGCCGCGCGCTTCTTGATCCCGGCCAGGGCGTCCGACGTGGCAGTTTGGGGTGCTTTGGCCAGGGTTCCCAAGAGCTGGCCGCTGGCGGGTTCGGCTGTCGGGGAAACGGAAACCGGGGGGGCACCGGCCGGATTGACCGCCTCCGCCGGGCTCGCCGTGGTCATTCGGGCGGCTTGAAGTCGATCAACGAGACTCATGGCTTTTCGTCCCTTCGGTGCGCGTTCTTACTGGCGGGTGTTGACGAATTCGGGCCGAAAAGCGCTATCAGGTTCCTCAACCCTTTCAGGGCAGGATCCCGCCGGTTTTCCTGGAGCAGTGGTACCCCGGCGTTGGTTGAAAACGGCAATGTGCGGGACCACGGCAGGATGATGTCGACTGGCAGCCCAACTGTGGCTTCCACGTCCTGGACAGTTAGTCCGCTGCGCTTGTCGGCGAAGTTGAGGACAATCGTGTTGGACGGGGGCATCAGATCAAGTTGCCGCAGCACCTCCAGTCCGTGGTTGAGGCCACGGATGCTGGGAATGTCCATCCCGCAAACCCAGACGCCGTCTGTAGCCAGTTCCAGGACCGCCAGGACCTCTTCCCCGAGACCCGGCGCCGTATCCAAAATGACGTAAGGGAATTCCAGCGAGAGCTGGTTGATGAGGGTCGTCACGTGCGCGGGCTTGATGAGGTCCGCTTCCGCCGGCCGCCGTGGCGCACACATGGCATAGGCCCCCGACGGATGCCGGCTAAGGAAGGCCTTGAGCACCATTGCGTCACTCGACGCTGCACCCGTCACTGCGTCATTGATGGTGTACTGGGGCTCCAGGCCCAGCCCCGAGGCTACGTCGCCGAATTGAAGGTCGAGATCGACAATGACCGCACCCATCGGGGCCAGTTTGGCCAGTCCAATGGCCAGGTTGGTGGCAACGGTGGTCTTCCCGACTCCTCCCTTCGGGGACATCACGGAGATGACCCGCCCGCGGACGCCTTTCTGGCCCGCCTCGTCGAAGGCAAGCTGCTTGCGGCTCCTGGACGTTTCGGCAGCGCGTTCCAACGCGGCACGCAGCCGTCCTGCCTCCGTGTCCGGCGGCAGGACATCGCGGATGCCGGACCGCATGGCGGCCAGCATGAGCTCCGGTGCCGCATTTGCCACCAGCACGAGCACCATATCCGGGAACGCGTGCTCGAGGCCTGCCGCCATGACCAGCATCTGTTCTGTCCTGATGTCGGGGCCAAAAACCATCACATCGACGGCCCCGCCCAGGTTTCGGGCCAGCAAGTGGTCCGGGCTGCCGCCCGCGGCTTCAGATGCAAGGACCTGAACCTCGTGCGCGTTTCCCAGGGCCGTGGCGACGTGGCGCTCGAACTCCGCTGATGAGGTCAGGACCAGGAAGCGGCTCATTGGAAGATCCCGTTGGTAGTGACGGCCGTGCGTACGCTGGCCGGAGTTTTCAATGTCTGCTTGGTCAACCAGATATTGCCGACGCGGGCACTGAGAATGATTTTTGCCGAGTCGGTCGAATTGCGGGCCAGGGTGACGAACGACGAGCCGCTTGGGACGGCTGAGGTCCCTTTGTCTCCGCTTCCACCACTGGGCGCGGCCTGCTGGACAGCCGTAACGAGTACTTTGTCGAAAACCAGTTGGGTGCTGGCCTGCTGGGGCGACGCCGGGTCTGTTTGAGTGACGTACAGCCCCACCAGGTCTCCTGCACGGAGGGTGCCGCCGACTACGCTTTCCGGCGGCAGGAGGATCGTGACTTCCTGCATTCCATCAGGAACTTCAACGGCTCCCGGAGTGGTTTGTTGTGACGGGTCGACCAGGCGGCTCGCAAGCACCTGTTCCCCGGGTTCCAGCGCAACGGACGTGACCTGCCCGCCGGAACCGTCAAGCGATGTCAGGGCGCCGTCGGCTTTCGCCGCTCCCGGGACGGACCGGACCCGAACATGGGATGCCAGGTCTTCCACCCTGGTTCCGGCCGGAACCGGCGTGTCGACGACGACAACATCAACAGGATCGAGCGATTCCTGTGCGCGGCGGTCGGCATTTGACACGTAGTTAACCAGCATCAAAGTGCCGGCGATTGCCAGTACGAGCGCAGCTAGCCCTGCGAATAAACGCGATTTCATGATTGTTTCCTCACCTCTTCGTACAGCTCAACAATGCGCGGACGCACGTTGTGGCGTCAGGCTGGATGTGGTTCCCGGGCCGGGAACGACTCTGCCGGCTGTCCCTCATATGGCGGACAGCCGGCAGGGCAGCGGGCGGTGAGGCTGCTTATCGGACCGTGGTGAGCTGGGTCGTGACGTTGGTGAAGACAGTTTTGAGGCTGGTGCCGAAGAGGGCGACCGCGCCGATGATGACGACTGCGATCAGCGCCACCATGATTCCGTATTCAACGGCGGTGGCGCCTTTCTCTTCACCAGTGAACTTGTCCTTTACGCCGGCGACGAAAGCAATCATTGAGACCATGAGACCAGTCATTTCAATTTCCTTTTCAAGAGTTAGCGAATAAAGAACGAATTTCCAGCAAATCCCCTTTGCTTATTCGCTGGAGTTCCGTTGGGACAACATTTGCACGGCCGTTATCAGCGGCGCAACGAAGGGGGATACTCGACTTTTTGGAAGGGAAATGAGGCACCACCTGCCCCTAAATAGGACGTGTACTCAGTTTCCAAGTAGGAGGAGGGCTCGACTACTTGGTTTCGTAAGCCGTCTTACTGAATTCGCACCCGCGAATGGCGCAGGCCCACCTAGGGCAGCAGCAGGACGACGGCCAGTCCCGCAGCCAGCATCGAGGGCCCGTAGGGCACTTCCTTCGGCTTGTTTCCGCGGTTTTTGAGGATGAGAAGCAGGGAAACGACGCCACCCGCGACGAACCCCAGGGCTCCGCCGTAAAACAAGTGCGTCCAGCCTAAGTACCCCAAGTACAGGCCAAGCGGCGCTGCAAGCTTGACATCTCCCATTCCGAGGCCGTTTCGGCTGGTCAGCGCCATAAAGAGATACAAAACGAACAAAATTGACGCGCCGGCCATCCCCCGCAGCAGGTTTCCGGGCTCCCCTGACACCCCCGCGGCTGCCCCCAGCAGAACCAGCCCGGCCCCGAGTAGGGGCAGGACTATCCGGTCGGGCAGCAGGTGGTGGAGCAGGTCGATCCGCGCCAGCTGGACGCCGGCCACGGCCAGCGCGAGATATGCGGGAAGCTCGGGCGAGGGACCGAAGCGCCAGGCAAGGAGGGAGGAGAGCGCTAAGGTGGCAGCCGCCGTCGTGGTCCTGCTGCGTACCGTCAAAGCTCCGTCGATGCGGGGGAGGGTGCGCCGTAGGAGAAGTTCGGCCATCAGGGACAGGCATGCGCCAAAGAAGCCCACACCGGCTATGAAGAATGCCCCCGGAAGAGTTCCGGCCGGCGCCGCGAAGAGCAGTGAGACGGTGCCGGCGGCGGCGGGATCGGACACGGTTCCTCCTTAGGATGCGACAGGCCGGCACAGGACGGCATGCGAAACAGCGGGCACGCAGGATGCATCCGGACACCCCATTTTGACCCAGGCGCCCGCAGTCCGCTATTCTTGGTAGTCGTTGTGCGTGTCCTTCTCGATGATGCGTGCCCGCTTGAGAATCCGGTTGCAGGATGACTACTCAACGTGCACATTCGGGACAACAGGATTACTGGTTACATAGAGCCCTCACCTCTGTTCCGGTAGCGCATAGATAGTAGGTGCACCTTCGTGTGGCACCTAAAACAAGAACGCCAGAACAAGAACGAGGCAAACACCGTGCGTACGTACACCCCGAAGCCCGGCGATATCAACCGCCAGTGGCACGTCATTGACGCCACAGACGTTGTCCTTGGTCGTCTCGCCAGCCAGACCGCAATCCTGCTGCGCGGCAAGCACAAGGCCACCTTTGCGTCCCACATGGACATGGGCGACTTCGTCATCATCATCAACGCTGAAAAGGTTGCCCTCACCGGCGCCAAGCTGGAGCAGAAGCGCGCTTACCGCCACTCCGGTTACCCGGGCGGCCTGACCTCCGTCAACTACGCGGAGCTGCTGGAATCCAACCCGGTCCGCGCCGTGGAGAAGGCCATCAAGGGCATGCTCCCCAAGAACTCCCTCGCTGCACAGCAGCTGGGCAAGCTGAAGGTGTACCGCGGTGCAGAGCACCCCCACGCCGCACAGCAGCCCAAGACTTTCGAAATCACCCAGGTCGCCCAGTAGTCCTGGCCACCAACCAACTTTTAATCAAGGAGAATCGTGGCTCAGAACGAAGAACTGACCACCGAGGCCGTTGCGGCCGAGGAAAACCTGACCAGCTACACCTCGGAAAGCGGTCCTGCGGAAGCAGAAGCGCCGAAGAAGGAACGCCCGGCACTCACCGTCGCCGGCGCAGCAGTTGGCCGTCGCAAGGAAGCCGTCGCACGCGTTCGCATCGTGCCCGGCACCGGCAAGTGGACCATCAACGGCCGCGAACTGGCCAACTACTTCCCGAACAAGCTGCACCAGCAGGACGTCAACGAGCCCTTCAAGATCCTCGATCTTGATGGCGCCTACGACGTCATTGCCCGCATCCACGGTGGTGGCATTTCCGGCCAGGCCGGTGCCCTGCGCCTCGGCATCGCCCGTTCACTGAACGAGATCGACACCGAGAACAACCGCGCCACCCTGAAGAAGGCCGGTTACCTGCGCCGTGACGCCCGCGTCATCGAGCGCAAGAAGGCCGGCCTCAAGAAGGCCCGCAAGGCTCAGCAGTACTCCAAGCGCTAAAAATGCGCCTACCCAATCGTCGGCCGCTGACGCGACCGGCGGTTGGGGCCCTCGGCGCTTTTTAGCGCTCGGATCCCCAAGCGCTAATTCTGCTTCCGAAAGCCCGTTCCGCCCTTTGTGGCGGGGCGGGTTTTCGCCGTTTAACCTTCGAAGTTTGGCGAGGTCAAACCCGGATTACGGACTGCATCCCGGCCCGACTCCTGGCCTGCCGGCACAAGGAGGCCCGGCTTTGGCCGCCCATCGACTAAACTTGACCCGATGTCTAGATTATTTGGAACAGATGGAGTCCGGGGCCTGGCGAACGGCCTGCTGACGGCCGAGCTGGCGTTGCAGCTGGCGCAGGCTGCCGCCGTCGTGCTTGGCCATGACCGCAACACCAACGGGACCCGGCCGCGCGCCGTGGTTGCCAGGGACCCGCGCGCCAGCGGAGAGTTCCTCGCGGCCGCCGTGGAAGCCGGCCTGTCCAGCTCCGGGATCGACGTCTACGACGCCGGCGTGCTGCCCACCCCGGCCGCCGCGTACCTCGTCGCCGACCTCGACGCTGACTTCGGCGTCATGATCTCCGCGTCCCACAACCCCGCGCCGGACAACGGCATCAAGTTCTTTGCCCGCGGCGGGCAGAAACTCCCCGACGACGTCGAGGACTCCATTGAGGAGCAGCTCGGCAAGGAACCGCACCGGCCCGTCGGCGGCGAGGTCGGACGGATCCAGCGTTTCTCCGACGCCGAGGACCGTTACATCGTGCACCTGCTCGGGACGCTTCCGCACCGCTTGGACGGCCTGAAAGTAGTCCTCGACTGTGCCCACGGCGCAGCCAGCGGGTGCTCCCCGCAGGTGTTCAAGGACGCCGGCGCCGACGTCATCGTGATCGGCGCCGAACCGGACGGACTGAACATCAACGAGGGCGTCGGCTCAACGCACCTTGGCCCGCTCAAGCGCGCCGTCCTGGAACAGGGTGCGGACCTTGGCATTGCCCACGACGGCGACGCCGACCGCTGCCTGGCCGTGGACCACGAGGGCAACGAGGTCGACGGCGACGAGATCATGGCCATCCTCGCTGTGGCCCTCAAGGCATCCGGCAAACTCAAGGACGATGTCCTGGTGGCCACCGTGATGAGCAACCTTGGACTAAAGATTGCCCTCCGCGAGGCCGGAATCAGCCTGCGCGAAACGGGCGTGGGCGACCGCTATGTGCTGGAGGAAATGCGCGACGGCGGCTTCAACCTCGGCGGCGAACAGTCCGGACACGTGATCTTTGCCGACCACGCCACGACCGGCGACGGCGTCCTGACAGGACTGCAGCTTGCTGCCCAGGTCGCCCTCACCGGCCGGCCCCTGAAGGAACTCGCGAAAGTCATGACCAAGCTTCCCCAGGTGCTCATCAACGTCAAAGGCGTGGACCGCACCCGGGTGAAGGGCGACGAGGCCGTGGCGGAGGCTGTGGCCATCGCCGAAACCGAACTCGGTGACACGGGCCGCGTGCTGCTTCGCCCCTCCGGGACCGAACCCGTGGTGCGTGTGATGGTCGAAGCCGGAGACCACGACACTGCCCAGGATGTGGCGGAACGCCTCGCCCAGGTGGTCCGGACCGAGCTCGCGCTGGCGCTCGTTTCGGACTAGCGTTCCGCACGGACCCCCAGGCCCACGCAGCAGGAAAAGCGGCCCGCCTCCATCGGAGGCGGGCCGCTTTTCCCTTAGTTTTTCCTGTCCGTAAAGTCGCAGCTCAGGGACGGGACTGTTGGAGCGAGTCACGGATTTCGGTCAGCAGGGCGATTTGCGGATCCTCCGCGGCTTCTTCCTTGACGTCCTGGTTGATGCCGAGGCGGCGGTTGCGCCGTTCAATCAAGTGGTTCATCGGCATCACGACCACGAAATAGATGGCGGCTGCGATCAGGAGGAAGTTGACGATCGCCGTCAACAAGACGCCAAACTTAATATCGTTTCCATTGAGGGTTACGACGGCAAAGCGGTCGAAGTTGGGCGAACCAACCAGGCCGGCGATGAACGGCATGAGGACGCTCTGGACTAGTGCCGTTACGACGGCACCGAAAGCGGCGCCGATAACGACTGCGACGGCAAGGTCTACGACGTTGCCCTTGAGGATGAAGTTCTTGAACCCGGTCAGCATGCGGCCCAATGTATCCCACCTGTGCGCAGAGCCATATGACGGCAGCGTTAATTTTCGTATTGCGACGGAAGAGCCCGGGTACGCCGGTTGTCCGCGAGTCCGCCCAGTTTCCCCACATATCCCCGGTCCGGCCGGGGTGTCGGCCGATTACGCCGGAGTGTCCCGTCGTCCTGGTGGCAAAAGTGGTGAAAGTCCGCGCGGACCTGCGCTACAGGTAGGCCGGCGCGGCCTCCAGGCCGAAGTACTCCTCCAAGGTCCCGATTCCGCGGTTTGTCATATCCGTCGCCGCCTCGGTGCCGATGTAACGCAGATGCCAGGGCTCGTAGTAGTAGCCGGTGATCCCGTGGAGGTTCCACGGGTAGCGGACCACGAACCCGAAGCGGTGGGCATTCGCCTCGGCCCATACCGCCGCCGGCTGCTCCGCGAAGCAGGGCTGGAAACTGCAGGCCCCGCCGCCGTCGCCGATGTCGAAGGACCAGCCCGTCTGGTGCTCCGAATAGCCCGGTCGGGCCGAAGCAGTGTCGGCCTCGGCCTGCCCCCGGGTGTTCACGTAGTTGCCGTACGTGCTGGTCTGCGTCGCGTAGGAGCGGTATCCGCTGGCCAGGGTCAGTCTCACGCCGTCCGCGGCTGCGGCCGCGAACATCTTCTCCGCTGCTGCCGCCGTGGTGCTGTTCAACAGCGACGCTTCGCCGGACGTTGCCAGCCGGATGGCCGGGCGGACGAGGTCCGGCGGCACGAAGTCGGCGGGGGAGAGCGCCCGGTGCTTGTTGACCACCACCCACGGGCTGGTGGGGTCGGTATGTGAATGCTGTGGCCCGGGGGCGGTCGCCGACGGCGCCGCTCCTGGCGGGGCGCTGGCAGGCGCCGGTCCAGGCGTCGCCCCCGCGGTCGCCCCCGGCGTCGTGCCCGGGACAGGGGACGCGGATGCGGACGGTGACGGGGCGGCGGTGGAGGGTGAGGACGCGGCCGGGCCGGGGGCGGACGACGGCGGCGGGGGAGTGGCCGGCGTGCACGCTGTAAGGGCGGCCAGGCCGGCCCCGGCTGCGAGGAAACGGCTGAAGGCCCGCCGGCTGGGGGCCTCGGGCGGGGCCGTCCGCCGTTCCGCCTGCCCTGAAGGTCCCTCCGCCTGCCGCCTGCCGGCACCGTCGTGGCACATGTGTGCTACACCTTCCTCAGCAACATCCGCCGGATGGAGTGATCCGCATCCTTGGTCAGGACCAGCTGTGCGCGGCCCCTGGTCGGGAGGACGTTCTCCTCCAGGTTGGGTTCGTTGATGCGCTTCCAGATGTCGCGGGCGGTCTGTTCTGCCTCGGCATCGGAGAGGGTGGCGTAGCGGTGGAAGTAGGATTCCGGCTGCGCAAAGGCCGTGGTCCGCAGCTTGCGGAAACGGTCGACGTACCACTCCTCGATATAGGAGGTCTTGGCATCAACGTAGATCGAGAAGTCGAAGAAATCGCTCAGTGCCAGGCCCTGCCGGCCGTCCTGGCGCGGCCGCGCGGGGGCCAGGACGTTCAATCCCTCAACAATGAGCACGTCCGGGCGGCGGACGACCACTTCCCTGCCCGGCACGATGTCATACGTCACGTGGGAGTACCAGGGAGCCCGGACTTCCTCCGCGCCGCCTTTGATTTCGCTCACAAACCGCAGCAGCGCGCGGCGGTCGTAGGACTCCGGAAAACCCTTGCGTTCGAGCAGTTGCCGGCGTTTGAGTTCAGCCAGCGGATAGAGGAAGCCGTCCGTGGTAATAAGTTCCACATTCGGCGTGCCCGGCCAGCGCCGGAGCATCTCCCGGAGCACACGCGCGATTGTTGACTTGCCCACGGCCACCGAACCGGCGACGCCGATCACGAACGGCGTGCGCTGGGTCTGCTCGCCGAGGAAGGTAGTGGTTGCCGCATGAAGCTGGCCGGCGGCCTCCACATAGAGGTGCAGGAGCCGGGACAGGGGAAGGTAGACCTCGCGCACTTCCTTCATGTCGAGGGGATCGCCCAGGCCCCGCAGGCGGACCACGTCCTCTTCATTGAGGGGCTGCTCCATCTGGGCAGCGAGCCGGGACCAGGTCTGCCGGTCCAGCTCTACGAACGGGGAGACGCCGTCGCCGTTCGCTTCATTGCGTTGCAAAGTCACCCTAGAGATTCTGCCCTTCGCACCGCCGAGAGCGAAATGGACAGGCCGGGGGCAGCCCTGCCGGGATGGGGGCGCGGCGGGGCCCGGAGCGGGCCGCAGCGCGTCAAACCGGGCTGGTTCGACGCCCTCCGTCCGGGAAACCCGCTAGGCTTAGAACCATGTGTGGAATCGTTGGATATGTGGGCCACTCAGCTGGCCGGGTAAATACTGGACACAATGCCTTGGATGTCGTCCTTGAAGGATTGCGGCGCCTGGAGTACCGCGGCTACGACTCCGCCGGAATCGCGGTCGTGGCTGACGGGACGATTTCGTCCCGCAAGAAGTCCGGCAAACTCAGCAACCTGATCGCGGAGCTGGAGGTCAACCCCCTGCCCGCGTCCCTGACCGGCATCGGCCACACCCGCTGGGCCACCCACGGCGGCCCGACCGACCAGAACGCGCACCCGCACCTGTCCGACGACGGCAAGCTGGCGCTGATCCACAACGGCATCATTGAAAACTTTGCAGAACTCAAGCTCGAGCTGCTGCGCAAGGGCGTAACGTTCCGCTCCGAGACGGACACCGAAGTGGCGGCCGCGCTGCTGGGAGACATCTACCGGAACCAGCTGGGCGGGGACAGCTCCAAGGGCGGCCTGACCAAGGCCATGCAGCTTGCCTGCCAGCGGCTCGAGGGCGCCTTCACGCTGCTCGCCGTGCACGCCGACCAGCCGGACGTCGTGGTGGCAGCCCGCCGCAACTCCCCGCTCGTTGTCGGCCTGGGCGAGGGCGAGAACTTCCTCGGCTCCGACGTCTCGGGCTTCATTGACTACACCCGCCGGGCGGTGGAGCTGGGCCAGGACCAGATCGTCACCATCACGGCAGACTCTGTGGAGATCACGGACTTCTACGGTGCCCCGGCCGAAGGCAAGGAATACCACGTCAACTGGGATCCGGCCTCTGCGGAGAAGGGCGGCTTCCCGTCCTTCATGGAGAAGGAGATCCACGACCAGCCCGATGCCGTGCTCCAGACCCTCCTGGGCCGGTCCGACATCCACGGCAAACTGACGCTTGATGAGCTCCGGATCGATCCAGAGCTGCTCAAGAGCGTGGACAAGATCATCGTCCTGGCCTGCGGAACGTCCGCTTACGCCGGCCAGGTGGCGAAGTACGCCATCGAGCACTGGTGCCGGATCCCCACGGAGGTCGAGCTCTCGCACGAATTCCGTTACCGCGACCCGATCGTCGACGCGAACACCTTGATCGTGTCCATCTCCCAGTCCGGCGAGACCATGGACACCCTCATGGCCGTCCGGTACGCCAAGGAGCAGGGCGCCAAGACGGTCTCGATCTGCAACACCAACGGCTCCACCATCCCGCGCGAATCCGATGCCGTTCTCTACACGCACGCCGGACCCGAGATCGCGGTCGCCTCCACCAAGGCGTTCCTGGCACAGATCACGGCCGCCTACCTCCTGGGCCTGTATTTGGCACAGCTGCGCGGAAACAAGTTCCAGGGCGAGATCAAGGACATCCTGGCGGACCTGGGCAAGATTCCGGCCAAGATCCAGCAGATCCTCGACAACGAAGGCCAGATCAAAGAACTCGGCACGGCTATGGCCAACGCCAAGTCCGTGCTGTTCCTGGGCCGCCATGTCGGCTTCCCGGTGGCCATGGAAGGCGCGCTCAAACTCAAGGAACTCGCCTACATCCACGCCGAAGGCTTCGCGGCCGGTGAACTCAAGCACGGCCCGATCGCGCTGATCGAAGAAGGACAGCCCGTCTTCGTCGTCGTCCCCTCACCCCGGGGCCGCGACTCGCTGCACGCCAAGGTCGTCTCGAACATCCAGGAAGTCCGGGCGCGCGGCGCCAACACCATCGTGATCGCCGAAGAGGGCGACGAGGCCGTCAAGGCCTACGCCGAGCACGTCTTCTACATTCCGGAGACGCCCACGCTGCTGGCACCGTTGCTCAGCACGGTCCCGCTGCAGATCTTCGCCCTCGCACTTGCCTCCGCCAAGGGTTACGACGTGGATCAGCCTCGTAACCTGGCCAAGAGCGTGACCGTAGAATAACGCCATGATCGTTGGCATTGGCGTAGACGTCGTAGACATAGAACGGTTCGGCCGGCAGCTGGAGCGCACCCCCGGGCTGCGGGACAGGCTGTTCGTCCCTGCAGAGCGCGAACTGAACACGCGGTCCTTGGCAGCCCGCTTCGCGGCCAAGGAAGCCGTAGCCAAGGTGCTGGGGGCCCCGGCCGGCATGAACTGGCAGGACTGCTGGATCGGCCTGGACCAGAACGGCCCCACCATCCAGGTCAAGGGCACCGTGCTGGCTGTGGCGGAATCGAAGGGCGTCAAGCGGTGGCACCTTTCAATGAGCCACGACGGCGGCATCGCCACCGCGACCGTCCTCGCCGAAGGCTGAACAGGACGCAGCCTGGCAAAACCCGCCCTGAAGAGCACCGGATTTCCCGCAGCGACTGCACCGCGAATGGACTGAAACCATGATCAGCGCCTACACCGGAACCCAGATACGGCAAGCCGAGAAGCCATTTCTCGACGACGCCCTCGGTTCCGGTGCGGGCGCTGTTCTCATGCAGCGGGCCGCCTACGGCCTCGCCAACACCGTGATCGGCGAGCTGCGCCGCCGCGGCCGGCGCGTCTACGGCTCCAGCGTCGCAGTGCTGGCGGGCAAGGGCAACAACGGCGGCGACGGACTCTTCGCGGCTGCGCTGCTGGCCGGGCGCGGCATGCGGGCCACAGCGGTGCTGACCGCAGATGTCGCACACGACGCCGGGCTCGCCGCGTTCCGGAGGTCCGGCGGGCACGCCGTGGCCCTGGCGGCGGACAATGTCGCGGAGCTGGCGGCGGTTGCCGCAGGCGCCGACGTCGTGATTGACGCGATCCTTGGAACAGGAGCCCAGGGCGGGCTGCGCGGGCCGGCCGCCGCGTTGGTTGAGGCTCTGGCGGGCACCAGGCCGGCACTGGTGGTGGCCTGCGACATTCCAAGCGGGGTCGACGCGGACACGGGGGAGGCGCACGCGCCCGTGCTGGGCGCCGACGTGACCGTGACCTTCGGCGCCGCCAAAGCAGGCCTCCTCGCCGACCCCGGTGCTGGCTTCGCCGGCAGTGTGCGGGTCATCCCGATCGGGATCGCGGCCGCCCTGCCGGAGCCCGCGCTGCGCCGGCTCGAAGCGGAGGACCTCTCCCGCTTCCTGCCGCACCCCGCCCGACGTTCCCACAAATACTCCCGCGGCGTCCTCGGCGTGGTCGCAGGCTCGCAGCGGTACCCCGGTGCGGCGGTGCTGGCCTGCAAAGGCGCCCTGGCCGCCGGCGTCGGGATGGTGCGCTACCTAGGCCCGCCGGCCGTCGCGCACCTGGTCCGGCAGTCCTGCCCCGAAGTGGTCTGCGGCCCGGAAGGCGCCGCGGAGACCCACGTCCAGGCCTGGCTCCTGGGTCCCGGCATTGACGAGGGCGCCCACGATCAGCTCCAGCGCGTCCGCGACGCCGCGGCCGCCGGGCTTCCCACGGTGGCCGACGCCGGCGCGCTGGCCGCCCTGCCGCACGTCCTGGCCCCCCACGTTGTCCTGACACCGCACGCCGGCGAACTCGCCGCCCTTCTGGCGAGGTACGGTGCCGTGCCGGGACGGGACGCGGTGGAGGATGCCACGCTCGCCGCGGCCCGGGAGGGAGCCGCGCTGACCGGGGCCACTGTCCTGCTCAAAGGTGCCACGACCCTCGTCGCGGCCCCGTCCGGGGCCGTCTTTAGCCAGGCCGACGCCACGCCGTGGATGGCCGCGGCCGGCAGCGGGGACGTCCTCGCCGGCATCCTGGGGGCGCTGCTGGCACAGCTTTCCGGAAACGACGAGATTTTCGGTGACCACGGAATTGCCCCGGAGGAGCGGTGGGCGGGAATCGCAGCCATGGCCGCTAGCCTGCACGGCCGTGCCGGCAGCCGGGCCTCCGGCGGGGGACCGCTGACGGCCACCGACATTGCCCATGCCGTTCCCGGGGTGATGCGGGAAGTGTAACGAAGAGCTCCGGAACCGCCCCGAGAGGGATGCTAACCCTACTTACAAGTAGTCTGTCTAGAGATTGTCCGCACGCACGAGGAGTACACATGGAAGTCTGGCCCGGATCGGCTTACCCGCTGGGAGCCACTTTTGACGGCACTGGCACCAACTTTGCCCTGTTCAGCGAACTCGCAGACAGGGTGGAACTTTGTCTCCTGGCAGACGATCTCACCGAAACCCGGATCGAGCTCACCGAGGTGGACGGCTACGTGTGGCACTGCTACCTGCCGCAGATCCAGCCCGGGCAGAAGTACGGTTACCGCGTCCACGGCCCGTACGAACCGGACCACGGAAACCGGTTCAACCCCAACAAACTGCTGATGGACCCGTATGCCAAGGCCATCCAGGGCCAGATCGACTGGGATCCGGCGCTGTTCTCCTACAACTTCGGCGATCCCGCGTCCCGCAATGACGCCGACTCGGCCCCGCACACCATGCACGGCGTCGTCATCAACCCGTTCTTCGACTGGGACGGCGACCGCCAGCTGCGCATCCCGTACCACGAGTCCGTCATCTACGAGGCCCACGTCAAGGGCCTGACCGAGCTGCACCCGGACGTCCCGGACGAGCAGCGCGGCACCTACGCGGGCGTGTCCCACCCCGCCGTGATCGAGCACCTCAAGAAGCTCGGGATCACGGCGATCGAGCTCATGCCCGTCCACCAGTTCGTCAACGACGGAACCCTCGTGGAGAAGGGCCTCAACAACTACTGGGGCTACAACACGATCGGCTTCTTCGCGCCGCAGAACACCTACAGCTCCTCCGGCGACGTCGGGCACCAGGTGCAGGAGTTCAAGGCGATGGTGCGCGAGTTGCACAAGGCCGGCATCGAAGTGATCCTTGACGTGGTGTACAACCACACCGCCGAAGGCAACCACCTCGGCCCGACCCTGTCCTTCAAGGGCATCGACAACCAGGCGTACTACCGGCTGGTCGACGGCGACCTGAAGCACTACATGGACTACACCGGCACCGGCAACTCGCTCAACGTCCGGCACCCGCACTCCCTGCAGCTGCTCATGGACTCCCTGCGCTACTGGGTGACGGAAATGCACGTGGACGGGTTCCGCTTCGACCTGGCCTCCACCCTGGCCCGCGAGTTCTACGATGTGGACAAGCTCTCCACCTTCTTCGAACTCATCCAGCAGGACCCGATCGTCTCCCAGGTCAAGCTGATCGCCGAGCCGTGGGACGTGGGCCCCGGCGGCTACCAGGTGGGCAACTTCCCGCCGCAGTGGACCGAGTGGAACGGCAAGTACCGCGACACGGTCCGGGACTTCTGGCGCGGGGAACCGTCCACCCTGGGCGAGTTCGCCTCCCGGCTGACCGGCTCCGCGGACCTGTACGAGAGCTCTGCGCGCCGTCCCGTGGCTTCCATCAACTTCGTCACCGCGCACGACGGCTTCACCATGCGTGACCTCGTGTCCTACAACGAGAAGCACAACGACGCCAACGGCGAAGGCAACAACGACGGCGAATCGCACAACCGGTCCTGGAACTGCGGCGCGGAAGGCGACACCGACGACGACGCCGTCCTGACCCTGCGCGCCCGCCAGCAGCGCAACTTCATCGCCACCCTGCTGCTCTCCCAGGGTGTCCCGATGCTCCTGCACGGCGACGAGCTGGGCCGCACCCAGCAGGGCAACAACAACACCTACTGCCAGGACTCCGAGCTGAGCTGGATCCACTGGGAAGCCATGGACCAGCCCCTCGTGGAGTTCACCGCCGTCGTCAACAAGATCCGCCACGACCACCCCACCTTCCGGCGCAGCCGTTTCTTCGACGGCCGCCCGGTCCGCCGCGGCGAGGGCGAGAAGTTGCCGGACATCGTCTGGCTGAACACCGACGGCAAGGAAATGCTGCCCGAGGACTGGGACAGCGGATTCGGCCGGACCATCGGCGTGTTCTACAACGGCCACGGCATCCAGGAACAGGATTCACGCGGACGCCGGATCACCGACGACAGCTTCCTGCTCGCCTTCAACGCCCACGACGACAACGTCGACTTCCTGCTGCCGGCAGAGGAGTTCACACCGTTCTGGGAAATCCTGGTGGACACCGCCGACCAGGCTGACACGAACGAACCACTCAAGGCCGGATCCGTCCTGAAGCTGGCGGCCAAGTCCCTCGTGGTCCTGCGCGCCTACTCCGGCCCGGAGGTGGAGGTGGACTACTCCGCCGCCGCGTCCCTGGCCGCGATGGCCGAGACCGCCGAAGACGAGACCCCCGCGCCGGCGAAAGCTGCCGAGCCTGCTCCGGTGGAAGAATCTCCCGCTGAGCCGGCGCCGGCGAAAGCCGCCGAGCCTGCGCAGGAAGTCTCCGCACCGGCAGAGACCGGCACGGCCAAGGACTCCGCAAAGGGCGGTGCCAAGGAACCGAAGGCTGCCCCGGGCAAGAAGCCGAGAACCAAGAAGGGACCCGCTTCATGAGGACACCCGTCTCCACGTACCGTTTGCAGATCCGTCCGGGCTTCACGCTCCAGGACGCCGCCGCGACCGTGCCGTACCTGAAATCGCTCGGCGTGGACTGGATCTACCTCTCGCCGATCCTCACCGCCGAGCAGGGCTCGGACCACGGCTATGACGTCACGGACCCCTCCACCGTCGATCCGGACAGGGGCGGCCCCGAGGGGCTGCTCGCCGCGTCCAAAGCTGCACGGGACGCCGGCATGGGGGTGCTCGTTGACATCGTGCCCAACCACGTCGGCGTCGCCACCCCGGCCCAGAACCCGTGGTGGTGGTCCCTCCTGAAAGAGGGCCGGGACTCCCGCTACGCCCAGGCGTTCGACGTCGACTGGGACTTCGGCGGCGGCCGGATCCGGATCCCCGTGCTCGGCGACGATTCCGGTCTGGACGAGCTCGAAATCCGGGACGGGGAACTGCGGTACTACGATCACCGTTTCCCGCTCGCGGCCGGCAGCTACGCCGAGGGCGATGATCCCCGGCAGGTCCACGACCGGCAGCACTACGAGCTGATCGGCTGGCGTCGCGCCGACAACGAACTGAACTACCGCCGGTTCTTCGCCGTCAACACGCTGGCCGGGATCAGGGTGGAAATCCCGGCAGTCTTCGACGAGGCCCACGAGGAGGTTGTCCGCTGGTTCCACGAGGGACTGGTGGACGGCCTGCGGATCGACCACCCGGACGGCCTCGCCGATCCGGAAGGCTACCTCCGCCGGCTGCGGGAGGTCACGGACGGCAGTTACCTGCTGATCGAGAAGATCCTGGAACCGGGAGAGGTGCTCCCCGCCAGCTTCGAGTGCGAAGGAACCACCGGCTACGACGCCCTCGCGGACGTGGACCGGGTGTTTGTCGACGCCGGCGGCCAGGACGCGCTTGATGCGCTCGACACCGAACTGCGCGGCGGCCAGGCCGCCGACTACGAGGACATGATCCGCGGGACCAAGCGCAGGATCACCGACGGGATCCTGCACTCCGAAATGCTCCGCCTGGCCCGGCTCGTGCCGGCCGGGACCGGGCTGGCCGTCGAAGAGGCGGCCGACGCACTCTCGGAAATCATTGCCGCCTTCCCCGTCTACCGCAGTTACCTTCCGGAGGGGGCAGACGTCCTCCGGGAGGCCTGCGAACTCGCCGTCCGCCGCCGGCCCGGGCTAGAGCACGCCGTCGGGCTGCTGGTGCCCCGCCTGCTCGATGCCGGACCCGGGGCCGAAGCGGAGCTGGGGCGCCGGTTCCAGCAGACCTCCGGCATGGTCATGGCCAAGGGCGTGGAGGACACCGCGTTCTTCCGTTACACCCGTCTTGGCACGCTGACCGAGGTCGGAGCCGACCCCACCGAATTCGCCGTCACACCCGAGGAATTCCACGCCAGGATGGCACGCCGCCAGGCTGAACTTCCACTGTCCATGACGACACTCAGCACCCATGACACGAAGCGCAGCGAAGACACCCGGGCGCGGATCTCCGTTCTCGCGGAGCTCGCCCCGGAGTGGAAAGAGACCCTGGAGCGGCTGCAGAAGCTCGCGCCCCTGCCGGACGGGCCGCTGGCCAACCTGCTGTGGCAGGCCATTGCCGGAGCGTGGCCGGCGGACCGGGAGCGCCTGCAGTCCTATGCCCAAAAGGCCGCCCGCGAGGCCGGAAACTCGACCGACTGGTTGGACCCGGACGCGGCCTTCGAGGCGAAGCTGACCGACGCCGTCGACGCCGCCTTCGACAACGCCGACGTGCGCGCCGAACTGGATTCCCTTGTGGCACGGCTGGAGCCTTACGGCGCCTCCAACTCGCTGGGCGCCAAACTCGTCCAGCTCACCATGCCCGGGGTCCCGGACGTCTACCAGGGCACCGAATTCTGGGACCGCTCCCTGACGGACCCTGACAACCGCCGGCCGTTCGACTTCGACGAGCGCCGCAAGGCCCTGGCAGCGCTCGACGCCGGCGACCGTCCGGCGTCGTACCTGGACGACGCGGCAAAACTCCTCGTCACCTCCCGGGCGCTGCGGCTGCGGCGTGACCGCCAGGAGCTGTTCACCGGGTATACGTCCGTCGCCGCTGCGGGCGCGGCGGCCGGGCACCTGCTCGCCTTCGACCGGGGCACCGCGGCTGATCCCGGCGCCGTCACGCTGGCAACCCGCCTTCCGCGCGGGCTGGAACGGCGCGGCGGCTGGCAGGACACCGCGATCGAGCTCGTCACCGCCATGACGGACGAACTGACCGGCAACGCCTTCGGGCCGGGCGCGGTGGAGGTGGGCCAGATCCTTGGCACCTACCCGGTCGCCCTCCTGGTGCCGGCCGAGAAGCACTGAATCGAACCATAGATAAGGAACGGAAAGCTGTCATGACTGTGCCTGCAAACGGAAGCGAACGCTTTGATCTCTGGGCGCCGGAAGCGGGCACGGTCACGCTGCTCGCCGGCGGCCAGGAGCACCCGATGGACCGCCGCGCCGGGGCCGGCGCGGCGGGATGGGACGGCTGGTGGACGGCCGCCGGCGCTCCGGCGTCCGGCGACGTGGACTACGGCTACCTCCTCGACGGGGACACGACGCCGCTGCCTGACCCGCGGTCCCGGCGCCAGCCGGAAGGCGTCCACTCGCTGTCCCGGACCTTCGACGCCGGAAGCCACGAGTGGGCCGACGGCGCGTGGGCGGGACGGGAGCTGGAGGGCTCCGTGATCTACGAGCTGCACCTGGGGACGTTCACGCCCGAAGGAACCCTTGACGCGGCGGCCGGCAAGCTGGCCTACCTGGCGGAACTCGGCGTCGACTTTGTCGAACTCCTGCCCGTCAATGGCTTCAACGGGACCCACAACTGGGGCTACGACGGCGTCCTCTGGTACGCCGTCCACGAAGGCTACGGCGGTCCCGCGGCTTACCAGCGCTTCGTGGACGCCGCCCACGCGGCAGACCTGGGCGTCATCCAGGACGTCGTCTACAACCACCTCGGCCCCAGCGGCAACTACCTGCCGCGTTTCGGACCGTATCTGAAGTCGGGCGAGGGCAACACGTGGGGTGATTCCGTCAACCTGGACGGCGCCGGCTCCGACGTCGTGCGCCGGTACATCCTGGACAACGCCGCCATGTGGCTGCGGGACTACCACGTGGACGGGCTCCGGCTCGACGCCGTGCACGCCTTCAAGGACGAGCGGGCCGTCCACCTCCTGGAGGAGTTCGGGGCCCTCGCCGACGCCGTCTCGGCCGAAACGGGCCGCCCGGCGACCATGATCGCCGAGTCCGACCTGAACAACCCGCGCCTGCTCTACCCGCGCGGGGTGAACGGCTACGGCCTGGCCGGGCAGTGGAGCGACGACTTCCACCACGCCGTCCACGTCAACGTCAGCGGCGAGACCACCGGCTACTACGAGGACTTCAACTCGCTGGGCGCCCTAGCCAAGGTCCTGTCCAAGGGCTTCTTCCACGACGGCAGCTACTCAAGCTTCCGCGGACGGCATCACGGCCGGCCCATCGACGAGTCCCTGGTCCGTCCGGCGGCCCTCGTGGTCTGCAACCAGAACCACGACCAGATCGGCAACCGCGCCACCGGTGACCGACTGTCCCAGACGCTGGGGTACGGGCCCCTCGCGCTCGCCGCCGTCGCCACCCTGACATCCCCGTTCACGCCCATGCTGTTCATGGGCGAGGAATACGGCGCCACCACCCCCTGGCAGTTCTTCACGTCCCACCCGGAACCGGAGCTGGGCAAAGCCACCGCCGAGGGCCGGATCAGGGAATTCGAACGCATGGGGTGGGACCCCGCCGTCGTTCCCGACCCGCAGGACCCGGCGACCTTCACGTGCTCCAAACTCAACTGGTCCGAAGTGGCCGAGGGGGACCACGCCCGCCTTCTGGAGCTTTACCGCGCGCTCATCGCCCTGCGCCGCTCGACGCCGGAGCTCACGGGCCTCGGCTTCGAGGGCACCGAGGTGGACTTCAGCGAAGAGGACCGCTGGCTCCTGCTCCGGCGCGGCCGCACCCAGGTGGCCATGAACTTCTCACCCGAACCCCTGTTGCTCGGCGTCCGGGGCGGCACGATCGCCCTGGCCACCGACGACGCCGTCCGGCTCGACTCTTCCGCAGGGGACGGCGGACAGCTCGAGCTTCCGGGCCATAGCGCCGCCATTCTCACCAATGAGGCAGGATAGAACGTATGACTTATTTGGCAGCTGACACCCGCTACGATTCCATGCCCTACCGCCGCGTCGGACGCAGCGGACTGAAACTCCCGGCCATCTCGCTGGGCCTGTGGCACAACTTCGGCGACGACAAGCCCTTCGAGGTGCAGCGCGCCATCCTGCGCCGCGCTTTCGACCTCGGCGTCAACCACTTCGACCTCGCCAACAACTACGGGCCGCTCGCCGGTTCGGCCGAAACCAACTTCGGCCGGCACCTGAAGGATGACTTCGCGCCCTACCGCGACGAGCTCATCATCTCGACGAAGGCCGGCTACAACATGTGGCCGGGCCCCTTCGGCGAATGGGGATCCCGCAAATACCTCCTCGCCAGCCTGGACCAGTCGCTGAACCGCATGGGCCTGGACTACGTCGACATCTTCTACAGCCACCGCCCGGACCCGGAAACCCCGATGGAAGAAACCATGGGCGCGCTGGACCAAGCGGTGCGCTCCGGTAAGGCCCTGTACGCCGGCATCTCCTCCTACACCCCGGAGCAGACCCTCGAGGCGGCCCGGATCCTGAAGGACCTCGGCACGCCGCTGCTGATCCACCAGCCCAGCTACTCCATGCTGAACCGCTGGACCGAGAACGGCACCCCGAACCTCTACGAGGCGCTGGAGCAGGTCGGCGCAGGATCCATTGCGTTCTCCCCCCTGGCGCAGGGCATGCTCACCGACCGGTACCTCAACGGCATTCCGGCCGACTCGCGTGCCGCGCAGGAGAAGTCCCTCGCCGAGTCCACCATCACGGAGGACAAGCTGAACCGGGTGCGGGGCCTGCAGCGGATCGCCGAAGGGCGCGGCCAGTCGCTCGCGCAGATGGCCATCGCCTGGATCCTCCGTGAACAAGGCAAGGGCACCCCGGTGACCTCCGCCCTCGTTGGCGCCTCCAGCGTCCGCCAGCTCGAGGACACGCTGTCCGCCATCAACAACCTCGGGTTCACGGCCGGGGAGCTCGACGCGATCGACGAGTTCGCGGTCGAGTCCGATATCAACCTGTGGGCGCAGAAGTAGCTCCCTGGTCCGCCGCTGTGGCGGGGGGTGCCGTTGGGAACAACCACGGCCCCGGCGCCGTTGACTAGAATGCTAAGGGCGCCGTATGGCGCCGTGCCCGCCTGCCGCCGTCGCGCATCAGAGTGCGTCCGTGCCGGGCACGTGAAGTTTGTCCTCAAAGGAGTTTCGTGTCTTCAAATCCGATTCGTGTTGCAATCGTTGGCGTAGGTAACTGTGCCGCTTCGCTGGTCCAGGGCGTCCAGTACTACAAGGATGCTGATCCCCAGGCCACGATCCCGGGTCTGATGCACGTGGAGTTCGGCAAGTACCACGTCAACGACGTCGAGTTCGTCGCAGCGTTCGACGTCGACGCCAAGAAGGTCGGCCAGGATCTGGCGGACGCCATCCTTGCCAGCGAAAACAACACCATCAAGATCGCCGACGTCCCGCCGACGGGTGTCACCGTCCAGCGCGGGCCCACTCTCGACGGCCTCGGCAAGTACTACCTCGAGACCATCGAGCAGTCCACCGCGGAGCCGGTCGACGTCGTCCAGGCCCTCAAGGACGCCAAGGTAGACGTTCTGGTCTGCTACCTGCCGGTGGGGTCCCAGGAAGCCGCCGAGTTCTACGCCCAGTCCGCAATCGACGCCGGCGTGGCGTTCGTCAACGCGCTGCCGGTCTTCATCGCCGGAACCAAGGCTTGGGCAGACAAGTTCACCGCTGCCGGCGTGCCGATCGTGGGGGACGACATCAAGAGCCAGATCGGTGCCACCATCACGCACCGCGTCATGGCCAAGCTGTTCGAAGACCGCGGCGTCACACTGGACCGCACCTATCAGCTGAACGTCGGCGGCAACATGGACTTCAAGAACATGCTGGAGCGCGACCGCCTCGAGTCCAAGAAGATCTCCAAAACCCAGGCCGTCACGTCCAACGTGGAAGCCGACATCGCTCCCCGCGACGTCCACATCGGCCCGTCGGACTACGTCCAGTGGCTCGATGACCGCAAGTGGGCCTTCGTGCGCCTCGAGGGCCGGAACTTCGGCGACGCTCCCGTGTCGCTGGAATACAAGCTCGAGGTCTGGGACTCACCCAACTCCGCCGGGGTCATCATTGACGCCATCCGTGCAGCCAAGATCGGCCTGGACCGCGGCATTGGCGGTCCGCTGCTCTCCGCGTCGAGCTACTTCATGAAGTCCCCGCCGGAGCAGTTCAACGACGACCTCGCCCGTGAAAAGGTCGAGGCCTTCATCCGCGGCGACCTGGAGCGCTAAACCCCGTTCCTCCTCCCTTCCCTCCCCGACGCTCCCTCACTTTTGGAGGGTCCGCCGCCGACGCTCCCCCACTTCTGGCGGGTCCGCCCCCGACGCTCCCTCACTTAGGTGGGGGAGCGTCGTGGTTTCCGGAGTCCGCCGCCGACGCTCCCGCACGTCGGGTCGGCTCCGACCTGATCCTCCCTCACGTCGGGTCGGCCCCGGACCTGATCCTCCCTCACGTCGGGTCGGCCCCGGACCCGATCCTCCCGCACGTTGTGCAGGTGTCGGCGGTTCGCTCCCTCAGCCGGGGCCGGAAAAGCCTGCGGCGATCGAAGGGCTGACGTACCCGGTGCGGAGAGTCCGTTTGATCCTGGCGGTCGCGACCGCGAATCCGTCCGCAAGATCATCTTTTGTCAGGAGGAGTACAGTCCAGCCCGCTGTCTCGAAGGCCTTGTCCCGGCGGCGGCCGCTGAAGATCTGGGCGGGGAGCAGATGGTGTCCGCCGTCGTACTGGACGGCAAGCCGCCGACGGCGATACCCAAGGTCCGCAGTCGGGGAACTCGGGGTCCCCGGACGCAGCAGGAGCTGCAGCTCAGGTTCCGGGAGACCGGCGTCGCACATCGCCAGGCGTAGAAGTGTTTCCGGGCCTGAATCTGATCCCACTCGCATCAAGTCGAGGGCCGCCCGGGCGCGGACGATTCCTTGCAGATTCGGATGCCGGTTCACCATCGATCGCAGTCCATCGATGGTTGCGTATGGCTCGCTCCGTCCCTCCAAACGTAACCGGGGAATCCGAACAAGTTCATCGCCCATGCAGACCAGATCGGACAGGCCCAACCGCCGGGCGAGGTCCAGCCATGTCCGGGGACGCGTGCTGATCCGGATGCCGTCTGCAGTTTCGACCTCGTCATCCAGAGCCAGAACCGTGTGCCCGACGATGCCTTTGCGCCGGACCTCGGGCAGTGCCCTCGGCTTGCTCAGGTGCAGCTCCTCAGAGTCCGAAAGCCAAGGAGGCAAGAGCTGACATCGCAGCCTGGCGGCCGTAACGTGCGAGATCCAAGCCCCTGGAGACGCGGCGGACAGCGCGCGAGCCGCCGTCTCCAGCTCGAAGCTCCAGTCCGCAGGCCGATAGAGACCCCGGCTGATGTGGCGGATGTCGGACTGCCGGAGTCGGGCTCTCGGCACTCCCAAAGACCGGGCAGTCGCGATGGTGAAGGGTGCTGCGCTGAGTGAACCAGGAAGCTGCGCTCGCGTTGTCATGCTGGCATTGTGAACGCAATTGTTAAGCCGTGCTGGAGTTATCCACAGACTCCCTTATCGACCCGAAGCGGCAGGCCCGGGTTTCGGCGATTCCGTCACGAGCACAGGTCCGGATGTGAGGGTGCGACGCCGGGAGGGACGCCGGATGTGAGGGAGCGTCGCCGGGAGGGATGCCGGATGTGCGGGAGGGTCGGGTGGAGGGGCGCCGGATGTGAGGTCGGGTTAGAAGAGGCCGACGGGGTTCCCGTCGGCGTCGACGTCCATCCGCATCGCCGCCGGGACCTTGGGCAGGCCCGGCATGGTCATGACGGCGCCGGTGAGGGCCACGATGAATCCCGCCCCGGTCTTGGGGATGAGGTCCCGCACATGGACCGTGAACCCCTTCGGCGCACCGAGCCGTGTGGCGTCGTCGCTGAAGGAATACTGGGTTTTCGCCATGCAAACCGGCATCCCGGACCAGCCGTTCTTCTCGATCTCCGCCAGCCGTTTGAGCGCCGGCAGGGAGAAGTCCACACCGTCGGCGCCGTAGATTTCCTGCACGATGGTCCGGATCTTTTCCTCCACCGGCATCTCGAGCGGGTACAGGTGCCGGAAGCCGTGCGGGGCGTCGATCGCCGCGGCCACTTCCTCCGCCAGCTTGTCCCCGCCGTCGCCGCCACCGCCGTGCCCCCAGACGTCGGCCACGGCCGCGTGGACGCCCTCGGCGGCGCACCACTCCAGCAGCCAGTCCAGTTCCTCAGGGGTGTCTGTGACGAACTTGTTGACCGCGACGACGGGAACAATGCCGAACTTCTCGACATTGCGGATATGGCGCTGAAGATTGACGACGCCGGCAGCCAGCGCCTCCACGTTGGGCACCTTGAGCTCGTCCTTCGCGACGCCGCCATGCATCTTGAGGGCCCGGACGGTGGCCACGAGCACGACGGCGGACGGCGCGACGTCTCCGACCCGGGCCTTGATGTCCATGTACTTCTCGGCGCCGAGGTCGGCACCGAAGCCTGCCTCCGTGACCACGATGTCCGCCAGGCTGCGGGCCGTCTGGGTGGCAATGAGGGAGTTACAGCCGTGGGCGATGTTGGCGAAGGGGCCGCCGTGCACCAGGGCCGGAGTGCCGGCGATGGTCTGCACCAGGTTGGGTTTGATGGCGTCCTTGAGCAGCATGGTCAGGGCGCCCTGGACACCCAGGTCCGCGACCGTGACCGGCTCCCGGGTGTACGTGTAGCCGAACGTGATCCGGCCCAGCCGCTCCCGGAGATCCCCGAGGTCCGTGGCGAGGCAGAACAGAGCCATGATTTCGGAGGCCACGGTGATGTCGAATCCGTCCTGCCGCGGAATGCCCTGGGTCGGGCCGCCCAGTCCGATCACGACCTCCCGGAGGGACCGGTCGTTCATGTCCAGCACACGCTTGAAGGTCATGCGCCGGGGATCGATGTTGAGCTCATTGCCCTGGAAGATGTGGTTGTCCACTAGCGCCATCAGGGCATTGTTTGCGGACGTGACGGCGTGGAAGTCGCCGGTGAAGTGGAGGTTGATCTCGTCCATGGGCAGCACCTGGGAGTAACCGCCGCCCGCGGCTCCGCCCTTCATGCCCAGGATCGGGCCCAGCGAGGGTTCGCGCAGCGCGATCATGACTTTGTGCCCCGCACGGGCCAGGGAGTCCGCCAGTCCCACGGTGATGGTGGACTTGCCCTCACCGGCGGGCGTGGGGGACATCGCCGAGACCAGGACCACCTTGCCGGGGGCGCGCCGGGCGCCGGACTCGGCGAGTTTCGCGGGATCGATCTTCGCCTTGTAGCGGCCGTAAAACTCCAGGGCCTCGGCGTTGATGCCGGCCGCGGCCGCGACCTCCTCGATCGGCTTCATGACGGCCCGCTGGGCAATCTCGAGGTCGCTCGGAACGGTGTTCCCTGGCACGGTGGTTTCAGACATCGTTGTCCTTCGGCTTGCGGCGTCGCTGGGTCCGGCCTAGGGCGTGTGGCCCACCGGGATGTTCATGCTTCCAACGTACTGTGCCACAGCGGCGTGGTAGCTCTCCAGCGTAAGTGCGGCCGTGCGCTGCCAGCCGAACCCCTGGGCGTGCACTGCGGCTGCACGGCCCATGTCCGCCCGCGTGTCGGGGTCGTCATAGAGAGCCTCCAGAGCGTCCGCCCAGTCGGCGGCCTTGTGCCCCTCCACGAGCATCCCCGTGCGCCCGTCGAAGACGGCGCGGGACAGGCCGCCCACTTTGGTGGCGACGACCGGCGTCCCGCAGGCCTGGGCCTCCAGCGCCACGAGGCCGAAGGATTCACTGTAGGACGGCATCACCACGACGTCGGCCGAGCGGTACCAGCCGGCCAGCTCCGGTGCGTTGACCGGCGGGTGGTGGGTGGCGACGTCGTCCATTCCCGCGGCGCTGATCAGTGACGTGAGGTCGAAGTCCTTCGCCCCGCTTACTGCTCCCAGGATGGTCAGCTGCAGATCGATGTCCGGGCGGCGGGAGCGCAGCAGCGCGGCAGCCTTGATCAGGACCTGCGGGCCCTTGAGCCGTTGGATCCGTCCGGCGAACAACAGATGGAACCTGTCCGGCGGGACACCGTGTTCGGTCCGGGCCCGGGTCCTGAACGCCGGCGTGAACACTGCCAGATCCACGCCGGGCGGAGCCACATCGATGCGGTCGATGTCGGCGTTGTAGTGCGAGACGAGCTCGGCCGCTTCCGTGCCCGTGTTCGCGATCAGCCGGGCGGCCCCGTCGACAATCCGCTGCTCGCCGTCCTCGCGCCGGCGCGGCTCCGGCAACTCCCCGGATTCCAGCAGCAGGTTCTTGACCTTCGCCATGGTGTGCATCGTGTGCACCAGGGGCACGTCCCACAGCTGAGACAGCTCAAGCCCGGCGACCCCGGACACCCAATAGTGCGAATGGATGACGTCATAGCGCCCGTGCGGCTGGAGCTGCCGGACCCGGTCGATTTCGGCCACCATGCTGTGCAGGAGCTCGGGAAGCTCCTCCTTGGGCAGCTTGCGCGGCGGGCCGGCCAGGACGTTGTGGACGCAGACGCCCGGGGAGGGATGTTCGACGGCGGGCTGCCCGGCTGCCGTGGACCTCGTGAAGATCTCCACCTCGACGCCGGTCTCCGCGAGGGCCGCTGCCAGCGCCCGGACGTAGACGTTCATTCCGCCGGCGTCGCCCGAGCCGGGCTGCTCCATCGGCGAGGTGTGCAGGGAAAGGAACGCCACGCGGCGGATCAGCGGCATTGTTTTCCCTTCCCTCGACTTGGTGGCCATGTGAACGGCGCCTGAACTTGGATTCGATAAAACACTACTCCTGAAGTGGCAGAGGGTTCACAGGACCGGTGACAGGGCCGGGAGGGCTGCTAACGTGGCCGCTGTGAGCGCAACTACAGAACCAGGATCCACGGCGGCCGGCTGGGAAATCCGCGAGGCCACCGCACAGGACTGGCCGGGCATCTGGTTGATCCTGGAGCCCGTCATCCGGGCCGGGGAGACCTTCACCTGGGACCGGGACACCCCCGAGGACGAAGCCCGTGGCCGGTGGTTCAAGCAGGCGCCCGGACAGACGTTCGTCGCCGTCGGGAAACGCGCCGGTGGCGGGGCCGGCAGTGACGCCGGTGGCGGCGCCGGTGCAGTGCTGGGGACAGGGGAACTCCATGCCAACCAGGGCGGCGGCGGCAGCCACGTCGCCAACGCCGGCTACATGGTCCACCCGGACCACGCAGGCAGGGGTTTGGCCCGCGCCCTCTGCGCCTACTCGCTCGACGCCGCCCGCGCCGCCGGCTTCCGGGCCATGCAGTTCAATGCCGTGGTCGAGAGCAACGTCCGGGCCGTCGCCGCGTGGAAGTCGATGGGATTCGAGGTCCTCGCCACCATCCCCGAAGCGTTCGAACACCCGCGGCTGGGCTACGTGGGCCTGCATGTGATGTACCGCAAGCTCTAGCTCCAGGTGCCGCGCCCGAACGTCCCGCTGCCGCGCCGGCGCCCCGACGCCGCTGCCGCCTGCGCTCCCGCTTCAGTCCCGGCCGCGCCAGAGCTGCGCGAGCTCCGGGAACGCGGCCTCGTACCCGGTGAGCAACTTCCCGGCGAGGGCGTCCGAATCCACGAGCGGGTGCCGGGCGAAGGCGGCGAGGGCCGCATCCCGGCTGCCGGTCGTGGCTGCCAGCACCACAAGGCGCTCGACGTCCTTGACGCGCCGCATGAGAGCCAGCTGCGCGGGGGCCGGGCGCTCCTGCGGCAGCGGGACCACGCCGTCGGGCGTCACCCGGCAGGGGACCTCGACGACGGCGTCCGCCGGCAGCCCCGGCACGGCCGGTGCAGCCCCCGGTCCCGGGAGCGTGTTGACAGTATTCAGGATCAGCTCCGTCTCGCCGCGGCGCGGGGAAGCACCTGGCTGAGTGCCGGGCAGGGGCCCAGGGGAGAGGGCCCGCATGGCGGCAAGGGCGACGCGTTCGTAGCCGCCACCGGCAAGGTCGGACTCGTCCCGACGCTCGCCCGCCTGCCGGGCCTCCGCCAGGTACCCCTCTTCGCGGGACAGGCGCGCGGCATCCCAGAGCGGATACGCGGCCGGACCGGCGTCCCGCAGCCGGGGATAAAGCTCCGCCTGCTGCCGCTCGATGCTCTCCCCGCGCGTGCGGTCCAGGGCGCGGATGCCGGCCACGGCGCGGGCGGTCTCGTAGTAGTAGTAGAGGTACTCGTTGGGCAGGCAGCCCAGGCCGGCGAGGAACTCCTGGCCGAACAGGCGGCCTTCCTCGAAGCCGGCCAGGGCCGGGGCGTCCGCCAGCAGGTCCGGGAGGACGTCCCGGCCGGCAGGCTCGAGCCGGTACAGCCAGCCCAGATGGTTCAGACCGGCGTAGCCCACGCCGTCGAGCCTCCCCGCCGGGAGCGCGACGCCGGCGGCGTTCGCCGCACGGTACACGAGGCCGCCGGCGGAGTCGCAGATGCCGATCACGCGGCTGCCGACCACGGGGACGAGGGCCTCCGTGACCATGCCTGCCGGGTTGGTGAAGTTGAGCAGCCATGCCCCGGGGCAGAGGCGCCGCATTTCGGCCGCCAGCTTCAGCATCGGCGGGATGGACCGCAGGGCGTAGGCGATGCCGCCGGCGCCGGTTGTCTCCTGGCCCAGCAGTCCCAGGTCCAGGGCGACGCGCTCGTCAGCGGTCCGCCCCTGGGTGCCGCCGGGCCGGATCGCGGCAAACACGACGTCGGCGCCGTCGAGGGCCGCCGGCAGGGACGAGGTGGTGCGGACCGCAGGAAAGCGGCCCGGGGCGGACTGTGCGAAGGAGGCCAGGACCGCCTCGATCGCGGCCAGCCGGCCGGCGTCGACGTCGTAAAGTACCAGCTCCCTGACCAGCCCCTCAAAGGGGCCGGACGAGAGCGCCCGGTAGATCAGCGGGACCCGGAACCCGCCCCCGCCGGCAATGGTGAGCCGCATGCGGGCAGTCTACTCGCAGCCTCTCCGCCACGTCCCGCGCCTTGCCTTTCCACTGGTAGAACGACGGCGTAGTGTGCCATACATGGACGCGAACCCAAGGCGGCGCTTTGATCCGCTCTCAGCGGTCCGCACCCCGGCGGCGGAGGGGTTCGACCTGCTCCTGACCGGCACCGTGTTCCAGGACATCATTTTCACCGGGCTGCCGCACGCCCCCCGGGCCGGGACGGAAATCTGGAGCGACGGGATGGGCACCTGCCCGGGCGGGGTCGCCAACCAGGCGATTGCTGCGGCGCGGCTCGGGTTGCGAACGGGGCTGGCGGCCGCGTTCGGGGACGACGGTTACGGGGACTACAACTGGAAGATCCTGGCCGCCCAGGAACATGTGGACCTGTCCCTGTCCCGCCGTGTGCCGGGCTGGCATTCGCCGGTTACAGTGTCCTTGAGTGTGGAGAAGGACCGGTCCATGGTGACGCACGGGCACCCGGCGCCGGTGACTTCCACGGAGCTGATCGGTTGTCCGCCGCCGGCGCTGGCCGCCGTTGCCGAGCTGGGTGAGGAACTCGAGCCGTGGGCCCTTGATGCGCGCAAGGCAGGCGTCCGGCTGTTCGGCGACGTCGGCTGGGACCCCACCGGCGCCTGGTCTGCGGCCCGGCTGGACAACTTGCAGTACTTCCACGCCTTCATGCCGAACCAGCGCGAAGCCATGGCGTTTACCGGCCGCGACGACCCCTGGTCCGCGCTGTATTCGCTGGCGGACAAAGTGCCCGTGGCAGTCGTGACGCTTGGCGCGCAGGGATCCATGGCTGTGGACTCCGAAACGGGCGAGGAAGAGTGGGTGCCGTCCCTGCCCGTCGCGGCCTACGATCCGACCGGCGCCGGGGACTGCTTTGGCGCCGCCTTCATTGTTGGCTGCCTGGCGGGATGGCCGCTCGGGGACCGGCTCCGTTTTGCCAACCTGTGCGCCGCGCTCGCCGTACAGGAAGTGGGCGGTTCCCTCGCTGCGCCCGGCTGGGGCGACATCGCCGACTGGTGGCAGCGGGCCAACGCCCGCAAGGAACGCCAGAGCAGCCAGTGGCTGCGCCGGTACTGCTTCCTGGAGGAGATTGTCCGCGACGTGCCGCCGGAGGCGCAGCGGCGCGCGACGGCGACCATCGCGCATCATTCCGACGCCTAGGCGTATTCTCCCGCTCCGCCACGGTTGGACATGCTCCGCGTTCGGGCCCGGTCACGGTTGGGCATGCTCCGCGTTCGGGCCCGGGGGTGGGCATGAGGGTGTTGTGCCCTGTGTTGGGTGCCAGGACTGGGCATGTCCTCCGTGGGGGGGGTGTCCCTATGCTTTTGGTCAAGCGGCAAGGACCGGCTTCTCGTCGTAGAGGGCGCCGTGTCTGAGCATGGAGTAGATGACGTCGCAGCGGCGCCGGGCCAGGCAGATGACGGCGGCGTTGTGTTTCTTTCCCTGGGCGCGTTTCTTTTGGTAGTAGGCCTTCGATGCCGGGTGGTGGCAGCTGGCGATCCAGGCCGATCTGAAGAGTGCGTTCTTGAGCTGTTTGTTGCCGGAGCGTGCGGGGAATTCGCCGCGTATCGAGGTTCCTGATCGCCGTGTCACGGGGCGATGCCGGCGTAGGCGGCGAGGTGTCCGGCAGAGGTGAAGGTGCGTGCGTCGCCGATGGTCAGGAGTATCGTCGCTGCGGTCTTGATGCCGACTCCCGGCATGGACATCAAGACCCGGGAAAGAGGGAAGTCATCGAGCAGTTTTTCGACTTCTTCTGCGACGATGGCGCGTTGGTGTTTTAGTTCCTTGATTTGCGCCGCGACACGGGGGATGACCAGTTCGACGGCGTCGGTGCCGATCACGGTCACGGTCTGCTCACCCAGTGCCGAAAAGACGGCCTCGATGAGGTTCACGGGGTCCTTGCGGCTGCGATTTCTGGCCCAGCGCAACACGTTGGACCTACCCGCGGCCCGGAGCCCGGTGGGTCCGGAGTACTTGATGAACAACTCCAGGACCAGGGACCTGGTCAGCACCGTCCCCGGGAAGGTGCGCTCCAGGGCCGGGAAAATCTGCAGCAGCAGGGACCGCAGGCGGTTGATCGCCCTGGTGCATTCATGGGTCAGGTCCGCGTCGAATCCGGAGAGGACCTTGAGTGCCGCGAGCACCTCGCTGTCCCGGTCAACGGCCCGCAGGGTGTGCGGCATCGCGCGTGCCGTCTCGGCGATGATAAACGCATCCCGGGCGTCCGTCTTGGACTTTCCGGGATACAGATCCGCGGCTTTGCGCATCGCCAGGCCCGGCAGGTAGGCCACCGTGCAGCCGCAGTCCCGCGCTACGGCTATCGGCAGTGCCCCGATGGTGTTGGGCTGGTCCACGATCACCAGCACCCGGCCGTGCTGCTGCAGGCCGGTGAAGAGCTCGCGCAGCCGCGCCTCGTCCTGCGGGAACGGTTTATCGAAGACCCGTTCTCCCTCGGCGTTCAATGCGGCGGCGTGATGCTCGGATTTGCCGACATCGAGTCCGCAGTACACCTCGTATCCTTCGTCCATCCGGCGCTCCTTTGCACCACCACATGGCCGCAGTCACGACACCCGATGCTGGCACCCACGTTACAAAGAGACCTGGCACCAGTTGAAGGAGCCGGCCGTGTCCCTATCAGCAGTCAACGCGTGTCTCCGAACCCGGCGACAACACCCCCCGGATCATCAATGACAGGGCGAGAAAGTCATACCGGGTCCAGCGACCAAATCCCCGGCCTTCGGGGACCCAATAAATGTAACGGGGGGGGGACGCTCCCCGGCCCGGTCACGGTTGGACATGCTCCGCGATTGGGCGCGGGGGTGGGCGTGAGGGTGTTGTGCCCTGTGTTGGGTGCCAGGGCTGGGCATGTCCTCCGTGGGGGGGACGCTCCCCGGCCCGGTCACGGTTGGACATGCTCCGCGATTGGGCGCGGGGGTGGGCATGAGGGTGTTGTGCCCTGTGCTGCGTGCCAGGAGTGGGCATGTCCTCCGTGGGGGACCCTCCCCGGCCTGGTCACGGTTGGGCATGCGCCCCGTTCGGGCCCGGGGGTGGGCATGAGGGTGTGGTGCCCAGTACTGGGTGTCAGGACTGGGCATGTCCTCCGTGGGGGGACCCTCCCCGGGCCCGGTCACGGTTGGACATGCTCCCCGCCCGGGCCCGGGGTTGGACATGCTCTCCCGTCGGCCCGAATTATCCGGCCCGCTGCGCCACCCCTAGAATCGTTAAGTGACTTACCCAGCAGCAACAGGCGATCTCCGGCCCGATGCGGCGGCAGCGCCCGTCCACCCGGAGGAACGCTCGGCCGTAATCGACCTCGAAGCCATCCGCCACAACGTCCGGCGCCTGGCAGCCGTGGCCTCGCCCGCGAAGATCATGGCGGTGGTCAAAGCTGACGCCTACGGCCACGGCGCCGTTCCCGTGGCCCGGGCGGCCCTCGGCGCCGGCGCCAGCTGGCTGGGAGTGGCCCATATCTCCGAGGCGCTGGGCCTGCGCGCTGCCGGCATCGAGGCCCCCATGCTGGCCTGGCTGCACACCCCCGAAAGCAACTTCGCCGCCGCCGTGGCCGCCGGAATCGACATCGGCTGCTCCGGCTGGGAGCTGGACCGGATTGTGGCCGCCGCGCGCGAGCAGGAGCGGCCGGCCCGCATCCACTTGAAGATCGACACCGGGCTCGGCCGCAACGGCGCCACCCTCGACGCCTGGGACAGCCTCGTGGGCGAGGCCATGGAATACCAGGACCAGGGCCTGCTGCGGGTTGTGGGGATCTTCTCCCACCTGGCCGTCGCGGACGAACCCGAACGGCCCGAAACCGATGAGCAGCTCGCCGCATTCCGCCAGGCCCTCGCCATCGCCCAGGACGCCGGTGTGGATCCCGAGGTCCGACACCTGGCCAACACGCCGGCCACCCTTTCGCGCCCGGACACGCATTTTGACCTGGTCCGCGTCGGGCTGGGCCTCTACGGACTGTCGCCCTTCGAAGGGCAAAGCTCCGAGGAGCTCGGCCTGCGCCCCGCCATGACGGTCCGCACAGTCGTTTCGCACTGCAAAGACGTGCCCGCCGGACAGGGTGTCTCCTATGGCCTGAACTACCGCACCGGCGGATCCAGCACGCTGGGGCTCATTCCCCTTGGCTACGCCGACGGCGTTCCGCGCGTCGCCACCGGCGGTCCCGTCCGCGTTGAGGGCAGGAACTATCCGGTGGTGGGACGCATCGCGATGGACCAGATGGTGATCGACCTGGGACCGCGCAACGTGGCGGCCGGCGGCCCGAGCGTCCTCGGCGCCGAGGCCGTGCTGTTCGGCAATGGCGCCGACGGCGGACCCACCGCCGAGGATTGGGCCCGGGCCGCCGGAACCAACAACTATGAGATCGTCACGCGGATCAGCCCCCGGGTGCCGCGCCGCTACATTAACGAAGAGCCCTCTACCCCGGGATTACGGCCGTGACCGGACCGGCGTGGGAACGGACGCTTAAGGTCCGGACAGCGGATCAGACGCACGCGCTCGCGGCGGCCCTGGGCGCCGTGCTGGAGCGGGGGGACCTGCTGGTCCTGACCGGCGAGCTGGGCGCGGGGAAGACAACGTTCACGCAGGGACTTGGCGAAGGCCTGGGCGTCCGTGCGGGCATTATTTCGCCCACTTTCGTGCTGGTCCGCATCCACCCCAACCTGACCGACGGAACCCGGCCGGGCGGCCCGGACCTTGTGCACGTGGACGCCTACCGGCTGGGGTCCGCCGCCGAAATTGATGACATCGATCTGGAGAACACCATGGACTCGGCCGTGACCGTCGTCGAGTGGGGCCGCGACCGGGTGGAACACCTGAGCGACAGCCGGCTCGAGGTAGAACTGCACCGCACGCTCGGCGGTGCACCAACTACAGGAACCGCCCCTTCGGGAACCGCGGCCCCCGGCGTCCCGGACGGCGCCACTCCCGGACACGCGCCGGCCCCCGGCGTCCTGGATTTTGACACGGACGACGACGACGAGCCCCGCACCGTCGTGATCCGCGGCTTCGGTCCGCGCTGGACGGAACCCCCTGTCCTGCGCGGGTTTGGGCCCCTGCCGGAGGCCAATGCCCTTGCCGGCAACCCCGCGGACCCGGAACGGAAGCCCTCATGCTGATTCTCGCCATCGACACCTCGGCCGTGGCCAGCGCCGCGCTCATCTCCGATGACGCGCCGGAGTCCGTGGTGGCCAGTTTCTCCACCGAGGACACCCGCACCCACGCGGAAGTCCTGGCCCCGGGGATCGAGAAGCTTCTGGCCGGCGCGGGCCTGTCCGGTGACGACGTCGACGCGATCGTCACCGGTGTGGGTCCCGGTCCCTTCACGGGCCTGCGCTCGGGCATAGTCACCGCCCGCACCCTCGCCTTTGTGTGGGGCAAGCCGCTGTACGGCGTCATGAGCCTGGACGCGATCGCCCTCGAAGTGGCTGAATCCACCGAGGCGGCCGCAGAGTTCATCGTGGCCACCGACGCGCGCCGCAAGGAAGTCTACTGGGCCCGCTATGCGCTCGCCGGCGGCCAGTTGCCTCAGCTGCTGGACGGACCGCACGTGGGATTTGCCGCGGATCTCCCGGACCTCCCCGTCTACGGTGCCGGTGCCGGGATCTACGCAGGCGTGCTCAAGGCTGTCCCCGAGTTCAGCGCCCGGCAGCCCGAGGCGCTCTCGCTGGGCCAGTTCGCCCTGGCACGTCTTACGGCCGGCGAACGGCTCCTGGATTCCACCCCCCTGTACCTGCGGGAGTCCGACGCGCAGGTACCCGGACCCCGGAAGCGGGCGCTGTGAGCCCGGCGGATGCCAAGCCCTCTGCGCTGCCGTCCGGCGTGACGCTGCGGGACATGACGGCGGCGGACGTCCCTGCCGTCCATGAGTTGGAGCGCCGGCTGTTCCCGGTGGACGCGTGGCCCTTACAGATGTTCCATGACGAACTGGCGCAGGCCGACACCCGCCGCTACCTCATCGCGGAGCTCCACGGCGGGATCGTGGGTTACGCCGGGCTCATGTGCATCGAGCCGATCTCGGACGTCCAGACCATCGCGGTCGTGCCCGAGCACGAGGGCAAGGGCATCGGCTCGGCCCTGCTCACCGAGCTCATCCGCGAAAGCCGCCGGCGCCGCGCCGAGGACGTTTTGCTGGAAGTCCGGGCGGACAACCCCCGGGCCCAGCAGCTCTACCGCCGCTTCGGGTTCGAACAGATCCATGTCCGTCCCCGCTACTACCGCGACGGCGTCGACGCCCTCATCATGCGGCTCCAGCTGCCCACCGAACCACTCAGCCACCAGTCCAGGGAAGCAGGCCACCCGTGAACCGCACCCAGCCGCTCGTGCTCGGCATCGAGTCCTCCTGTGACGAGACCGGCGTCGGGATCGTCCGCGGGACCGCGCTGCTGACGAACACGGTGTCCTCCTCCATGGCGGAACATGTCCGCTTCGGCGGCGTGATCCCCGAGATCGCCTCCCGCGCCCACCTCGATGCGTTCGTGCCCACGCTCCGGGCGGCACTGGCCGAGGCCGGGGTGACTCTGGCGGAGATCGACGCGATCGCCGTCACCTCCGGCCCGGGACTGGCCGGGGCGTTGATGGTGGGGGTCTGCGCGGCCAAGGCGCTCGCCGTCGCCACGGGCAAGCCGCTCTACGCCATCAACCACCTCGTCGCGCATGTCGGCGTCGGGCTCCTCCAGCCGGTGCCCGGCAGCACGCAACCGCGCACCGGGAAGCTGCCGGAATCCCAGCCGGAGAACATGGGCGCGCTCCTGGTCTCCGGCGGGCACACCGAAATCCTGCGGATCCGCAACATCACCGACGACGTCGAGCTCCTGGGGTCCACGATCGATGACGCCGCAGGCGAGGCGTACGACAAGGTGGCCCGCCTCCTGGGCCTCGGGTACCCGGGCGGTCCCGCCATCGACAAGCTCGCGCGCACGGGCAATGCCAAAGCGATCCGGTTCCCGCGCGGACTGACGCAGCCCAAGTACATGGGAACCGCCGAGGAACCCGGCCCGCACCGCTACGACTGGTCCTTCAGCGGACTCAAGACCGCCGTCGCCCGGTGCGTGGAGCAGTTCGAGGCCCGCGGCGACCAGGTACCGGTGGCGGACATCGCCGCGGCGTTCCAGGAAGCCGTGGTGGACGTGATCACGTCCAAGGCGGTGCTGGCCTGCCGCGAAAACGGGATCACCGAAGTGTTGCTGGGCGGGGGTGTGGCGGCCAATTCACGGCTCCGGCAGCTCACCGAACAGCGGTGCAGCGCGGCCGGGATCCGGCTGACCGTGCCGCCGCTGGACTTGTGCACGGACAACGGTGCCATGGTGGCCGCCCTCGGCGCCCAGCTCGTGATGGCCGGGGTGGAAGCGAGCGGTACCGGGTTCGCCCCGGATTCCTCCATGCCAGTCACCACCGTGTCCGCCTGAGCGGCGCGCCCGCCGGCGGCACTGCCCCGGCCTGGGGCTAGGCTTCGGGGCCCTTGCGCATCTGCTTGACCAGGTCCAGGACGACGGCGCGGAGGTCGCCGCCGTTTTCGGCCGCCACACGGCGCTGCCGCTGATAGCCGGCACCGCGCTGAATGATCTTTTCGACGTCGGCCAGCTCGGCGGCGCAGCCGAGCCTCGCCGCGACGGGCTCGAGCCGCTTAAGCGTCTCGCGGAGGTGCTCGGTGACGAGCTGCTCATTGCCCTCGGCGTCCAGGATGATGATCGCCTCCAGGCCGTACCGGGCAGCACGCCACTTGTTTTCCTGGACATGCCACGGGGGCATGGTGGGAATGGTGCCGCCGTTCTCCAGCGTCGTGGAGAACTCGTCGACGAGGCACTGCGTCAGGGCCGCGATGGCGCCGACTTCCTCAAGGGTCGCCAGCCCGTCGCAGATGCGCATCTCGATGGTGCCAAGGTTGGGCACAGGCCGGATGTCCCAGCGGATTTCGGAGAGGGTGTCGATGACGCCGGTGGTGAACATGTCCTTGACGTAGGCCTCGTAGTCTTCCCAGCTGGAGAACTGGAACGGCAGGCCGGCCGTGGGCAGCTGCTGGAACATGAGGGCGCGGTGGGACGCATAGCCGGTATCCTCGCCGCCCCAGAACGGGCTGGAGGCGGAGAGCGCCTGGAAGTGCGGAAAGTAGTTCACGAGCCCGTCCAGGACAGGGAGGACCTTGTCGCGGCTGTCGAGTCCGACATGCACGTGGACGCCGTAGATGACCATCTGGCGGCCCCACCACTGGGTCCGGTCAATGAGCTTGGCGTAGCGCGCCTTGTCAGTCACTGGCTGCAGCTGGGGCGGACTAAAGGGGTGGCTTCCGGCGCAGAAAACCTCGACGCCCATGGGATCGGTGACCTCACGGACCGCCGCGAGCGAGCTGCTCAGGTCCGCTTTGGCTTCCGCCACCGTGGTGCAGATTCCGGTGACCAGCTCCACTGTGTTCAGCAGCAGTTCCTGCTTGATGTGCGGGTGCTCGTCGTCCTCATTGAGCTCGGGATGCCGGGCGGCCACACCGCGGAGGACCTCGTTGGCGACCGAAGCCAGCTCACCGGTCTCCGCGTCAACGAGGGCAAGTTCCCATTCCACACCAAGAGTTGATTGCCTGGATGAAGCGAAATCAATCTTCATGTGGTCCCTTCAGTGTTCTACTGTCCGCGTTCTACTGTCCGCAGCCGGCGTCCGATCTGGACATGCCGCTGGCGGGGCCGCCGGTAGGGCGGCTGGCAGGGCAACGGTGGTCCAAGTCTAGTGCAGGGGTAGCATCGGACTGGTGTCAAAGTTACAGCTGGTGCGTGAGTGTATTCACAGGCAGGCGCGGTCCGCAGCCGTGCTGACTGCGGTGGCGGGGCTTGTCCTCGGTGCCGGAGCGTGCAGCGCACCGCCGAACGGGCCAGCGGCCACGCCGACGCCGGCGTCCCCCGCTCAGTCCGCCCAGGACCCGCTCGGCTGGGGGCCCGATCAGCGGGACGCGGACGCTGCGGGCCATGCTGTGGCCGCCATGAGCCTCGAGCAGAAAGCCGGACAGGTCCTGCTTCCGTTCTACGCCGGGCTCGACCACGAGGGGCAGGCCGCGACAATCGAGCGGCTGCACCTCGCCGGATCCATCATCATGGGCGACAACGTCCCGGGAACACCGGACGGGCAGGTGGACACCGCGGCAATGGGCGCTGTCACCCGGCGGCTGGAAAAGGCGGCGCATGCCGATGGCCGCAGCTGGCCCGGCCTGATCGGTGTCGACCAGGAGGGCGGGGTCGTAGCCCGGCTGCGCTCACCCCTGACCGAGTGGCCGGCACCGATGAGCTACGGAGCGGCCCGGAGCGCCCCGCTCGCCACCTCCGCCGGCCGCGCCATGGCCGCAGAACTGGCGGGGCTGGGATTCGACACCGACTTTGCCCCGGACTCCGATGTCACCATGGGCCCCGCAGACCCGGCCATCGGTTCGCGGTCCATGTCCGGCAGTGCGGACGCCGCCGCCGACTTCGGCACGGACTTCTCCCAGGGGATGCTCGCCGCGGGGGTGCTGCCGACCGTCAAGCACTTCCCCGGCCACGGTTCCGTGACAGTTGATTCCCATGAAGGCCTCCCGGTCCAGAACGAATCCATGGACCAGCTCCGCGCCAAGGATCTGGTGCCCTTCCAGGCGGCAATCAAGGCCGGGCTGCCGATGGTCATGACCGGGCACATTGCCGTTACGGCCCTGGAACCGGGGGTCCCCGCGTCGGTCTCCAAGGCCAGCTACACGGCGTTGCGGGGGATGGGGTTCCACGGGGTGGCCGTGACCGATGCCCTGAACATGGGAGCGATCCAGGGCAAGTATCCCAACGATTCCGCCGCGCCCCTGGCACTGGCCGCCGGGGCCGACCTGTTGCTGATGCCAAAGGATGTCGCCGCCGCCCACGCCGCCATCGTGAACGCCGTCAGGAACGGCACCCTGCCGCCGGAACGGCTCGCGGACGCCGCGCAGCGGGTCGTCACCATGATGATGTGGCGCGGCCGCACCGGCGCCCCGGCGGGAAGCGCGCCAGGAAGCGGCAAGGAACTCTCACGGAAGGTGTCGCGGGAAGCCATTACCGTGCTCGCCGGACCCTGCCACGGTCCCATCGTGCCCGCCAGCGTGCGCGTGACCGGCGGCTCGGACCAGGACCGGGCACGGTTCGCGGCGGCAGCACGGGACGCCGGCATCAGCATCGGCACCGGCCCGCTCGTTACCCTGATCGGCTTCGGCGGCAAGCCGGCGGTCGCTGATGTCGCCGTCGCCCTCGATGCGCCATGGCCGCTGGCGGACTCCGCCGCGCCCGCCAAGATTGCGCTTTACGGGCGCAACCAGGGGGCCTTTGACGCCCTGGCGGCGGTGCTCGCCGGCAAGGCGACGGCGCCCGGGAAGCTGCCGGTCGCCGTCGGGCCGCAGGCTGCAGGCTCAGGCTGCGGCTGAGGCCGGGGCTGCCAGCGGTTTTTCAAGGGGTTTAATGGAGCTGTGCCCATACTGAACAAAGACATGACCCTGTGCATCTCGCTTTCGGCCCGGCCGAGCAACAACGGGACCCGTTTCCATAACCACCTATATGAACAGCTTGGCCTGAACTGGATCTACAAGGCCTTCGCGCCCACTGACCTGGCCCAGGCAATCGCCGGCGTCCGGGGCCTCGGGATCCGCGGCTGCGCGGTGTCAATGCCCTACAAGGAAGACGTCATTGCCCTGGTGGACGTCATGGACCCCTCCGCGAAAGCCATCGATTCGGTCAACACGATCGTCAACGACGGCGGCCGCCTGACCGCCTACAACACCGACTACACGGCAATCGAGCAGCTGCTGAAGTCCAACGCCGTGCCCGCGTCCTATACCGTGTGGGTCCTCGGCTCCGGGGGCATGGCCAAGGCCACCGTCGCGGCGCTGCGGGATGCCGGGTTCAGGGACGTCACTGTGATTGCCCGCAACGAGTCCTCCGGACGGGCGCTCGCAGGGCACTACGGGTTTGCGTGGCGCGCCGACCGTCCCGGAACCGGTGCACACGGAACTGAGGCTGCCGGCACCGCCGACATGCTCATCAACGTCACCCCCGTCGGGATGGCCGGCGGCCCGGACGCAGGCTCGCTGTCCTTCCCGCAGGAGGCGGTGGATGCCGCGAAGGTGGTGTTCGACGTCGTCGCCCTCCCGGCGGAGACCCCGCTGGTCATGGCCGCCCGCGCGGCGGGCAAGACCGTGATCACCGGAGCCGAAGTGGCCACCATCCAGGCCCTGGAACAGTTCGTGCTGTACACCGGCATCCGGCCCACCGACGAACAAGTCAAGACCGCAGAAGAATTCATGCGGGCGCAGTAGCTTCACCGCGCGCCGGAGTTTTACCCGGGCGCAGGCCTGCACTGCAGGCCTGCGCCCCTACTGGACGGGTTCCACCGAAATGGCCACCCGGTCCTCGCCGATCCTGGTGAGAACCAGGGTGGCTGTATTCTTGCCTTTGTTTTTCGTCCCTGCGTTCTTTCCGGATGTGTTTTTCCCGCCGGGGAGAAGCTGCTTGCGGAGCTCCTCCGGCGTGACCGCCGTGCCGCGTTTCTTGATGTCCAGCACGCCGATGCCGTGGTCCTTGACCCAGGCCTTGAGCGCCTTGACGTTGTAGGGCATGACTTCCAGGACCTTGTAGGCACGGGCAAACGGAGTGTCGCGCAGTTCCGGGGCGCAGATATAGGCGATGTGCTCGTCCACGAGGTGCCCCTCGAGCTGGAGTGCGACGTCGGCCACGAGGCCGGCGCGGATGACGGCGCCGTCAGGCTCGTACAGATACCCCTCCACAGGGCCGACGGGCGCCACCGGGCCGCCGTCGAATCCGTCGCCGCTGGTCAGTTCGGCGGCGCCCTGCGGGCCGAGCACGAGGGCTGCACGGCGGACGCCGGGCCGCCGCACGGCGTTGAACCACAGTGCCACCTCGGTGACGTCGCCGCCCACCGAGACCCACTGGGCTTCACAATCCGCCGGCACGGAGTCGTGCGGCATGCCAGGGCCCATCTTCACGCCCACGGCGAGCCCCGAACCGGCCAGGGACTCCACGAAGGACAAAGGCGGGGAGAAGTCCTCCGGGTCCCACAGCCGCTTGGTCCCGGAGCTCGACGTGGTGCGGCGGGCCGGATCCAGCCAGACGCCGTCGATTCCCTCAAGCGGCACGGACATGGCATCTGCATGGACGACCGTGGCGTTCCGGAACGGAATCAGGTTCATCGTGGCGCAGGCGGCTGTCGTCTCGTCCATTTCCACGGCGGTCACCTTGATGTCCATGGAGGCCAGGGCCATGGCGTCAGCGCCGAGCCCGCAGCCGAGATCCGCCACGTGGCCGATGCCGGCCTCGACGAACCGTTGCGCGTGCCGCGCCGCGACCGTCAGCCGGGTTGCCTGCTCCAGGCCGGCCCGCGTGAAGATCATCTGCCGGGCGAACTCGCCGAACTTGGCCTCGGCCTTGGTCCGGAGCCTCGACTGGGTGAGCGCCGCCGACACGAGTTCGGGGGAGTGGCCGGCCTTCCGCAGCGTTGCGTTGAGCCGGATGGCGTCGTCCTCGCGGTAGGGGCCCAGCGACGCCAGCAACTCCCAGCCCTCGGGGTTGAGGAGCGGGGCGATCTGTTCCTGCGGTGCGTCAGCCATGCCATCTAGCGTAGTTCAGCCGCCGTTCACCCGATGCGCCGGACCAGGACGACTAGGCTTGACGGCATGGAAGACAGCGGAGCGGACGAGCGCGGCATTGACGTCAACACAGGGCAGTACGACGCCGATGAGGACCACCGGAACCATCAGGGGCTTGCCCGTTACGCCCGCCCGGCGCTGATAGCCGGCGGCATCATCGCGGTCGTCTGCATCGCGTTGCTGGTGATCATCTTTTTCCTGGATTCCTTCAACGCCACCATCTATTCCGTTGGCGGCAAGGACGTCAAGGACGCCACGGACGAGGCGCGTGCCATCCGCGACACCTATGCCGCGGCCCGGCTCGGCGGCGTCATCTTCCTCGTCGTCGGCCTCCTGCTCGCCGCCGCAGGCGGCCTGCTGCTGTACCGGCACCGCAACGATCAGGGGCGCATCATCGAGGAAGAAGACGGCGAAGACGTGGACTTCGAGGACCTCGCGGGAGAGTAGTCAGACGCCGGCAGCGCCTGGCGGACATGCTCATTCTTGGTATTCGAGGAGGGGCATGTCCCTCCGGGCAGTGCGGACTTGTTGGACATGCCCTTCGTCGAGCGCCTGGGGTGGGCATGTCCTTCGTTCAGCGCCTGGAGTGAGCATGTCCGCAGCATTTGTTTGGGCATGTCCATCGCTCGGCACGGACAGCGAGCATGATGCCCGCGAGTCCACCGGCCGCAACGAACAATGGGCATGTCCCTCTGGTCCGCTTGGGTCCGTCGCACACCCTTTTGTTCAGCCCGCACGCGTCGGTCAGCCGGGGTCCATCCGCACACCCCCTTTGTTCAGCCCGCACGCGTCGGTCAGCGTGGGTCCGTCGCACACCCCTTTGTTCAGCCCGCACTCGTTGGGCATCTCCTTCGTTCGGCGCCCGGAATGAGCATGTCCGACGCGCCCGTTGGGCATGTCCATCGCTCGGCACGGGCAGCGAGCATGATGCCCGAGTGTCCACCGGCCGCAACGAAAATTGGGCATGTCCCGCTGGGGGAAGTGTTCACCGGGGACGAATTTCTGGCACTCGCCTTGACCGAGTGCTAACTACTTACATAGAGTCGTCATTAGCACTCTCCCTGGGAGGGTGCTAATACATGAAGCGCCACTTGCCCGGCGCGCTGCCGGCACCGCGACGACGGTCTGCACGCCAGGGCACCACCGCTTCATAGTCCACAAATTTGCTGACGAAAAGGAGAGGTCCGAGTGTCGGTCTCTATTAAGCCTCTTGAGGATCGTATTGTTGTCCGCCCGCTCGAAGCCGAGCAGACCACGGCTTCCGGCCTGGTTATCCCGGACTCCGCGCAGGAGAAGCCGCAGGAAGGCGAAGTTGTTGCAGTAGGCCCCGGCCGCTTTGACGACAACGGCAACCGCGTTCCCATTGACGTGGCCGTTGGCGACGTCGTCATTTACTCCAAGTACGGTGGAACCGAAGTCAAGACCGGCGGCACCGAGTACCTCGTGCTCTCCGCCCGCGACGTTCTGGCGATCGTCGTAAAGTAACTCTCTTGGACCCCGCGCCGCCGATCCCTCGTTTGACGGGTCAGTTGCGCGGGGTTCTGTCTTGAAAGGACAAAACCATGGCAAAGCAGCTCGCGTTTAACGACGCTGCCCGCCGGTCGCTTGAAGCCGGCATCGATAAGCTCGCCAACACGGTCAAGGTGACGCTGGGCCCGCGCGGCCGCAACGTCGTGCTGGACAAGAAGTGGGGCGCCCCCACGATCACCAACGATGGTGTGACCATCGCCCGTGAAATCGAACTGGACGACCCGTACGAGAACCTTGGCGCACAGCTGGCCAAGGAGGTCGCCACCAAGACCAACGATGTTGCCGGCGACGGCACCACGACCGCCACGGTGCTGGCTCAGGCACTGGTCAAGGAAGGCCTGCGCAACGTTGCGGCTGGCGCCGCCCCGGGCGAGATCAAGCGTGGCATCGAAGTCTCCGTCGAGGCCGTCGCCGCCCGACTGCTCGAAAACGCCCGCCCGGTTGAAGGCACGCAGGTTGCCAACGTGGCCTCCATCTCCGCGCAGAGCGACGAGGTCGGCGAGCTCCTGGCCGAAGCCTTCGGCAAGGTAGGCAAGGATGGTGTGATCACCATCGAGGAGTCCTCCACCACGCAGACCGAACTGGTTCTCACCGAGGGCATGCAGTTCGACAAGGGCTACCTGTCCCCGTACTTCGTCACCGACGCGGAACGCCAGGAAGCAGTACTCGAAGACGCCCTGATCCTGATCAACCAGGGCAAGATCTCCTCTGTGCAGGATTTCCTGCCGCTGCTGGAGAAAGCGCTGCAGAGCTCCAAGCCGCTCTTCATCATTGCCGAGGACGTCGAGGGCGAGGCCCTGTCCACACTGATCGTCAACCGCATCCGCGGCACCCTGAACGTCGTTGCCGTCAAGGCGCCGGGCTTCGGTGACCGCCGCAAGGCAATGCTGCAGGACATCGCGACCCTCACCGGTGCGCAGGTTGTCTCTCCGGAACTGGGCCTGAGCCTGGACACGGTCGGCCTTGAGGTGCTGGGTACCGCCCGGCGCATCACCGTCACGAAGGACAACACCACCATCGTCGACGGCGCCGGTTCTGCCGAGGACGTCGCAGCCCGGGTTGCGCAGCTGCGCGCCGAGCTGACCCGCACCGACTCGGACTGGGACAAGGAAAAGCTGCAGGAACGCCTGGCCAAGCTGGCCGGCGGCATCGGCGTGATCAAGGTCGGCGCTGCCACCGAGGTCGAACTCAAGGAAAAGAAGCACCGCATCGAGGACGCCGTGTCCTCAACCCGTGCGGCCCTCGAAGAAGGCATCGTGGCCGGCGGCGGTTCCGCCCTCATCCACGCTCTGAAGGCCCTCGACGAGGATCCGGCGGTTCAGGCCCTCGAAGGTGACGCGGCTGCTGCCGTCGGCATCGTCCGCCGTGCGTTGACCCAGCCGCTGCGCTGGATCGCCCAGAACGCCGGTTTCGACGGCTACGTCGTCGTTGCCAAGGTCGCCGAGTCCGCCGTGAACCAGGGCTTCAACGCCAAGTCCGGCGTCTACGAGGACCTCATCGCGGCCGGCGTGATCGACCCCGTGAAGGTGACGCGTGCGGCCCTCCGCAACGCTGCCTCCATCGCGGCATTGGTTCTTACCACGGAAACGCTCGTGGTGGAGAAGCCGGCTGACGAGGACGAGCACGCGGGCCACAAGCACTAAGTTCGGCCCAGCGCAGGGGACGTCCCGGCATCTGAATTGCTCCAACCTTTGGGAAGCAGTTCGTCTCGCCGGGGCGTCCCTTTTGTGTGCCGCGCGTGTGCCGGGATTCTGCCGGAGGGGGATCCCTCTGCGCGCCGCATTCCCCGGAAACTCAAAGCTTTGCGTGGCTCAATGGGGGAGCTGTGGTCCCCCACGACGGGCTGGCCATAAATGTTCGGGGTTGGGGCCGGTGCCGGCCGCTACCGGCCGGGCCGGGGTCAGCGCCGCGTGCGTGCAGCCTTCTGCCGCAGCCGCAAGGCGGCGTCCCGAGGGAGGCGTTTTGTGACGAGCCGGTAGAAGAGCAGCACCGCAACAGCGGACACCACGATTCCCAGCAGGTTCAGGAACAGCTGGAGTGCCGAGCCCGCGGCCTTTTGGTACTCGCCCAGGACCAGCGCCACGGCCACGTATCCGGCCGCCGGGACGGTGGTCACCGAGATGAAGACCCCGATCAGCGCCGCGGAGCGCCGGCCGATCACCGACAGCATTCCCGCAGTCCCGGCCAGAACCGCCACAATCAGGGAGTAGGGGCCGGGGTGGTAAATGAATTCGACCGCCGAACCCCGCTCCAGCGCGTCGGCAGGGAAGAGCCCGAGAGGGACTGACAACCACGCGGTCAGGGCTGCGGCCAGCATCGCGACGGGAAAGCCGACGCCGACGGCCAGTGCTGCTTCGCGTCCGAGCTTCGCCTGGCGCCTGACCAGTGCAACGGCCAGGGCCGCCAGCGGACCGAACTCGGGGCCAACTGCCATGGCTCCAACGATGGCGATGGTCGAGTCCGTGACGATGCCGATGGCTGCCAGCTGCGTGGCCAGGACCAGGAAGGCCAGGTAGCTCCACGTCAAGCGTGAGTCCTCGCCGCTCTGCCGCGACACCTCGTCCCAGATCACGGCGTCTGCGCCTTCCCCCGGGGCGGCAGCCTCAGCCCGGTCCGCCCGGTCCGAGAGCACCAGCTCCGGCATATTGACCGCAATAGATCCCCGCTCCTGGACGTTGAGGACGTGCAGCTTCTCCACCAGCCGCTCCACCGATTCCCGCGCAAGCAGGACCAGGATCACGTCGCCGGGCGGCATTACCGAGGCGCCCGCGTGAAGGGCCACTTCCGCGACTCCCAGCTCCCAGGAACAACTCTCAACGACCACGCCGGACAGGTCATCCGGGACACAAATGCGCAGCTGCACGATCACGATGGGGGGCCTCCTCCGATTCGTATCAGACTATCCGCACGGCCCAAGGCCGACGGCGGCACCCCGCCTTCGGTCCCGCCCCCGACAAGGCCGACGGCGGCACCCCGCCTTCGGTCCCGCCCCCCGACAAGGCCGACGGCGGCACCCGTTGCCGGCGTCCGTAGCGGCCGTTCGACTGGCAAAGCAAATTACGGTTCGGTAACATTGACGTTTTGGAAACCGGCCCGAAGGATTTTCTGTGTCGAACGAGCGAACCGTAGCCGCGCTGCCCGCAGCGGACCACGGTTCCCGGGCGAGCCGAAAAGCCACCTACCGCCCCGAGGTGCAGGGCCTCCGCGCCCTCGCCGTCCTCATGGTGGTCACCTACCACGTGTGGCTTGGCCGGGTCTCCGGCGGCGTGGACATATTCCTGCTGATCTCGGCCTTCCTGATGACCCTCAGCTTCACCCGCAAGGTCGAAAGCGGCAAGCCGCTGCGGCTTTTCGGCCACTGGCTGCACCTGCTCAAGCGACTCCTGCCCGCCGTCGTCGTGGCGGTCCTCGGCGTCCTCGTCGGCACGTGGGCCATCCTTCCGCAAAGCCGCTGGCCTGATGTCCTGGACCAGGCCTGGGCCTCCCTGCTGTACCGGCAGAACTGGCTCCTGGCCGACAGCGCCGTGGACTACTACGCGCAGGACCATTCCGGTGCCAGCCCCCTCCAGCACTTCTGGTCGCTGTCCATCCAGGGGCAGGTCTTCGTGCTGTGGCCGCTCGTGTTTGCCGGCGCCGCGCTGCTGCGGCGCCTGCTCCGGCGCTGGACCATTCTGGACTACCGGGCCTTGCTGGCCGTGGCCTTCGGAGCCATCTTCGTCGCGTCGCTGGTGTACTCAATCGACCAGACGGCGACCAACCAGGCGGTCGCCTACTTCGACACCCGTGCCCGGCTCTGGGAATTCGCCCTTGGCTCCCTGCTGGCCCTGGCACTGCCCTACCTGAGGCCCGGCAGGACCTTCCGGGCGCTGCTGGGATGGGCGGGCCTGGCTGCCATGCTCTCGTGCGGGTTGTTGCTGACCGTGGACCGCTCCTTCCCCGGGTTCGTTGCGTTGTGGCCCACGCTGGCAGCGGCGGCCATCATCGTCGCGGGACGCAGCGGCAGCCGCTTCGGTGTCGACCGCTTCCTCACGTGGAAGCCGCTCGTCGCCCTGGGGGACAACTCGTACGCGCTCTACCTCTGGCACTGGCCGCTGCTGGTGCTGGCCCTCGCCGGGGCGGGCATCACGTCGCCGGACCTGGTGCAGGGCCTGGCCATCGTGGCCGCGTCCGTCGTGTTGGCGGTGCTCACCACCCGCTACGTGGAGAAGCCGCTGCGCGAATGGCACTGGCCGGAAAGCCGCACGTGGCGCACCGCCGTCGTGATAGTTGCCTGCGGCACCCTGCTCGCCGGTCCTGTCGCCGTGTGGCAGAGCCGGATCCTTGCCGATGAGGCCGCGGCCGCGTCGCAGCCGAAGGAACTGACCCCGGGAGCCGCGGCTCTGGCGCCGGGAAATGCCGGCAAGCCCACGCCGGAGGCGAAGATCATTCCAGCCCCCGCCGCGATGAAGAACGAATGGGCGGATATCGACGGGCTGTGTACCGGGGACAACGTCCCGAGCGACCCCTTGCTGCAGGGCTGCCTGCAGAACAGCAGGCCGGACACCGTCACGAAGCGGATCGTGGTCGTCGGCGATTCGCACGCCCAGCAGTACATGGCGGCCCTGGGCCCGATCGCCAGGAGCCACGGCTGGGAAGTCGTCACGCTCCTGAAGGGCAACTGCCGCTTCGGCGGGGAGTCTGCCGAACGCGACGCCGACTGCAACGCCTTCAACAAGGCCAGCGCCCGGTACGTCCTGGACCACCACCCGGACGCGGTGTTCACCGTGGCCTCCCTGACACAAAAAGACGCGCCATACGAAACCGAGGTGCCCCAGTACCTCGACGGCATCAAGGACTTCACCGGCGCCGGCATCGAAGTTGTTGGCATCCGGGACAACCCGCGCTTTAGCATCAACATGCCCGAATGCGTCCAGAAAAACGGTCCGGCCGCACCGCAATGCAACGTGCCGCTGCAGGACTCCCTGGCCGGTTCCTCCCCGCTGGACGCGTACCGGGACAAGGTGCCCGGGCTGCACCTGATGGACATGAGCGATTTCATCTGCGCCGGGGGAACATGCCCCGCCGTCGTCGGCAACGTGTACGTCTACAAGGATGACAACCACCTGACCAAGACGTACGTCCAGACCATGATTCCGATGTTTGAGCAGCGGCTGCTCGCGTCCACCGGCTGGAAATGACGCCCACTGGACGCCGTCCTCCATGCGATAGCTCACAATACCGGAGCGGAATATGGCGATCGCCGCCAAGGTTCTAGTATTTACTCAACCCTTCTGCACGAAAGTGCACGAATAACCTGCACGGACCAGACCCGTAATGACTGGCTGGTCATCTGCTGCAACCCCTACCCATGAAACCCCGTAACCCAAGGTAAGAGGCGCACTCATGACCCAGCCCGAACACGATCCCTTCGGCTTCATCGGCCTGACCTACGACGACGTCCTGCTCCTGCCGGGGCACACCAACGTCATCCCCTCCGAGGCTGACACCTCCTCCCGGATTTCCAAGCGCATCACGGTGAACACGCCGCTGCTGTCCGCCGCCATGGACACTGTGACCGAGTCCCGGATGGCGATTGCCATGGCCCGCCAGGGCGGCCTCGGCGTCGTGCACCGCAACCTCTCCATCGCCGACCAGGCCGATCAGGTCGACCGGGTCAAGCGCAGCGAATCGGGCATGATCACGAACCCGCTGACCATCGGCCCGGAGGCGACGCTGGCGGAGCTCGACGAGATCTGCTCGCACTACCGCGTGTCCGGCCTGCCGGTCGTGGACGAGGGCATGAGGCTGCTGGGCATCGTCACCAACCGCGACACCCGCTTCGTGCCGGAGGCCGACTTCCCCCTGCGCCTGGTCAGCGACGTCATGACCAAGATGCCGCTCGTCACGGGCCACGTCGGTATCAGCCGCGAGGAAGCCTCCCACAAGCTCGCGACCAACAAGATCGAGAAGCTCCCGCTCGTCGACGAGCAGGGCCGGCTCAAGGGCCTCATCACCACCAAGGACTTCACCAAGGCCGAGCAGTATCCGCTCGCCACCAAGGACGACGCGGGCCGGTTGCGCGTCGGCGCGGCCATCGGCTTCTTCGGCGACGGCTGGGAGCGCGCCATGGCATTGATCGACGCCGGCGTGGATGCCCTCTTCGTCGACACCGCCAACGGCCACTCCCAAGGGGTCCTGGACATGATCCGCCGGCTCAAGTCCGATCCCGTCGCCGCCCACGTGGACATCATCGGCGGCCAGGCCGCCACCCGCGAAGGCGCCCAGGCCCTGATCGACGCCGGTGCCGACGGCATCAAGGTCGGCGTCGGTCCCGGCTCGATCTGCACCACCCGCGTCGTTGCCGGCGTCGGTGTCCCGCAGATCACGGCGATCTACGAGTCCGCCAAAGCGGCCATCCCGGCAGGCGTGCCGCTGATCGCCGACGGCGGCCTGCAGTACTCGGGCGACATCGGCAAGGCGCTCGTTGCCGGCGCCGACACCGTGATGCTCGGTTCCCTGCTGGCCGGCTGCGACGAGTCCCCGGGCGACCTGATCTTCGTCAACGGCAAGCAGTTCAAGCTCTACCGCGGCATGGGTTCCCTCGGTGCGATGCAGACGCGCGGCAAGAACACCTCCTACTCCAAGGACCGCTACTTCCAGGCCGACGTCTCGGGCGATGACAAGCTCATCCCGGAAGGCATCGAAGGCCGGGTGGCCTACCGTGGTCCGCTGGCCTCGGTGGCGTACCAGCTGGTCGGCGGCCTCCGCCAAACCATGTTCTACACGGGGGCCCCGACAATTCCGGAACTCAAGGCCCGCGGCAAGTTCGTCCGCATCACCCCTGCCGGGCTCAAGGAATCACACCCGCATGACATCCAGATGACGGTGGAGGCACCGAACTACGGTTCGCGCTAAACCGCACAGTGCGGTTCACCCAAGTAACTCGCAGCAGGGGCCGTTTTGGACCCCCGTAACGGCCCCTGCTGCGAGTCAGTCGGGCAGGCCTGTGTCCTAGGCTGGAAGCATGTCCGAACTTCTGCCCGCACGTGAGCCGAAGCGCAAGCTTGCGCTGAGGCCCTACGCCCGGGCCGTGGCGCAAGTGCTGCGAGTCAGCTTCCGGGCCTCACCCGCCGCCGTCGTCATGAAGGTTGCGGGTTCGCTGATTTCGGCGCTGCTGCCCCTGGTCACCACCTACTACGCGTCCCTGACCACGACGTCGCTCGCGTCGGCGTTCTCAGGCAACGCCACAGCGGGCCAGCAGGCGATCATCTACGTGGTGGTCACCGCCGCGCTGGGGCTGTTCTGGGGCGCCTTCAGCAGCGTGGACCGCTACATCCAGCAGCTCATGAGCTTCCGGGTCGGCGCGATCGTGGGCGACCTCATGTACGAGCGCTTCCTGGCCCTCGAGTTCTGGCGCTACGACGACAAGGAAACGATCGACCTCTACGACCGTGCCAAGCGGTTCTCCGACTCGTATGCCCGAGTCCTGGACCGCATTGCGGCGATCTTCACGCAGCTGGTCTCGGTGCTCCTCGCCATCGGGGCGCTGCTGCTGGTCAGCTGGTGGATCGCGGTGATCGTCCTGGTCGCGATCGTGCCCAGCGTGTACCTGCAGTTCAGACTCTCCCGCGAGCAGATCGCGCACTGGAACACCCAGGTGGATTCCCGCCGGCAGCGGCGCATGATCGAGACCAACCTGCTGCGCCCCCAGCACATCGCCGAGATGCGGCTCTACGGGATTGTCGCGTACCTGATGGGATTGCGGTCCCGGCTCCGGGACGCGGACGAAAAGCGCCGGCTGGACTTCCAGAAACGCTACATCCCCAAGCAACTCGCGGCCGATGCCCTGCAGTACGGCGCGGAAGTGGTGTCGCTGATCTGGGTGGTCGGGCAGATCATCGCCCGGGCCCAGCCGGTGGGGCAGTTCCTTTACGTCCAGCAGATCGTCAGCCGCGCCCTGTCCACCGCCAACAACCTCGTCTCCTCCCTCAGCTCCATCGACGAGGACCTCGCCAACCTCAAAGACTATGAACTGTTCATGGCGTTGCCGGTCCATGCAGAGCACGCGCCGCCGCTGCTGCAGTCGCCCCGGACCGTGGAACTGCGGGACATCCGCTTCACCTACACGGGCAGCGAGCTGGAAGTCATCAGGGGCATCTCCATGACCATCCACGAAGGCCAGCACATCGCCATCGTGGGCGAGAACGGCGCCGGCAAGTCCACCCTCATCCGGATCCTCGCCGGGCTCTACCGGCCGGACTCAGGGCAGGTGCTACTCGACGGCGTCGACCTCGCCGCCGTCGACGTCACGTCCTGGCACCGCCATCTGGCGGTGCTCAGCCAGGAGTTCCTCAAGTACGAGTTCGCCACTGCCGCCGAGAACATCATCTTCGGCGACGTCGACGCGCCGCACAACGACGCCAGGATCCGTCGCGCCGCTGCTGACGCCGAAGCCCTCGAGTTCATCAACAAGCTGCCCAATGGCCTGGACAACCACGTCAGCAACTGGATGGAGGATCCGCGCGGACGGAAGGGGAGCGGGCTCTCCGGCGGCCAGTGGCAGCGGCTCGCGATGGCCCGCAACTTCTACCGGAACGCCTCGTTCATGGTCATGGACGAGCCAACCTCGGCCATCGACGCCCTCGCCGAGCACCGGATCTTCACCCGGCTCTTCGCCGACCGCAGCAGCACCCTCATCGCCATCAGCCACCGGCTGGCCACGATCGAGAAGGCGGACATTGTCTACATGCTGGAAGACGGACGGATCGTGGAACAGGGCACCCATAGGGAACTCGTGGCCCTGCGCGGCCGCTACTTCCGGATGTTCGAGTCCCAGCTCGCCGTGGACGAGGCCGAAGGGATTTGAGGAGGCCGGTTATGCCGGAGCCGGCCCGCCGGCAGTCGACTCAACCACGGTCGTGCGTACCCGCGACAGCGTGGGCTCCGGCGGCACGCTGCTGAAGCCGAACCCGACGGCGGGCCGAACGGCGGCCAGGGGCCCGGCGTCGGCGCCGTCCCAACTGACCGTGGCAGCGGTAATGCGGTGCAGGTCGGTCACACCGTAATATTCCTGCCGGCCGCCCTTGGCGGTGCCGGCTGTTCGCGCCCCGGGGCTGAGGAGTGCAGCGATCGGGCTGATGGCCCGCAGCCACTGCGGATGCACGGCCACCGGCCGGGGGACCAGCCGCACGATGTTGCCCAGCCGGGTCCGCACGCCGACGTCGGCCCGGATCCGGAGCGGGCCGGCGTCCACCCTGAGCTCGTTCGCGTTGCGTGACGCCGTGACGCCCACGACCCGGGCCTCGTCAAAGGTGTAGACGTCCGCGATGAACCCGGCGATTTCCGCCGTCGGGGCGAGCAGGATCCGGTGGCCGGAGGGCAGCTGCAGCATGGCGTCGGCGAATGGCCCGAACGGGGAAAGCTGCCAGAGGCCCACCACTGCGCGCAGGCCGGATTCGGTGCCGATCCCGGCGATGTGGCCGTCGAAGATCCATCGTTGGTCCATGCCGCCACTCTACTGATGACCGCCGCGCCGGTCCGCCGCGGCGGTGCCGGCGGCGGCCCACCCCCGGCAGGTCCGTCAGCTGGGATAACCTAGAGCAGTGACTTACGAGATTGAGATTGGCCGCGGCAAGCGTGGGCGTCGTGCCTACTCCCTGGATGACATTGCGATCGTCCCCAACCGACGCACACGTGACCCCAAGGACGTATCCGTCTCCTGGCAGATCGACGCCTACAAGTTCGACATGCCCGTCATCGCGGCACCGATGGATTCGGCCATGTCGCCGGAGACCGTCATCGCCCTGGGCCGCCTCGGCGGACTCGGAGTGCTCGACCTCGAAGGCCTCTGGACCCGCTACGAGGACCCGCAGTCCGTGCTCGATGAGATCGCGGCCCTGGCCGACGAGACCAACAGCCCCGCCGTGACCCGCCGGATGCAGGAGCTGTACCAGGCGCCTATCCAGCCGGAGCTGATCACCTCCCGCCTGGCCGAGATCCGCGCCGCCGGCGTCACCGTCGCCGGCTCCCTGACCCCGCAGCGGACCCAGGAGCACTACAAGACCGTGGTGGCGGCCGGCGTCGATATCTTCGTGATCCGCGGAACCACGGTCTCGGCCGAGCACGTCTCCAAGGACCATGAGCCGCTGAACCTCAAGCAGTTCATCTACGAACTCGACGTCCCCGTGATTGTCGGCGGCGCCGCCGGCTACACCCCGGCACTCCACCTCATGCGCACCGGCGCGGCCGGCGTCCTGGTCGGCTTCGGCGGCGGCGCCACCAGCACCACGCGCCGTGCCCTCGGCATCCACTCGCCGATGGCCTCCGCCATCTCCGACGTGGCCGCGGCCAGGCGCGACTACATGGACGAGTCCGGCGGCCGGTACGTGCACGTAATCGCCGACGGCGGGATGGGATCCTCCGGCGACATCGTCAAGGCCATCGCCATGGGCGCCGACGCCGTCATGCTGGGCAGCGCCCTTGCCCGTGCCGAGGAAGCGCCCGGCAAGGGCTGGCACTGGGGACAGGAAGCGCACCACCTCGAACTTCCCCGCGGCGACAGGGCCAACGTCGGCACGGTCGGCCCGCTGGAGGAGGTTCTGTTCGGCCCGGGCCACCACACCAACGGCACCTCCAACCTGATCGGTGCGCTGCGCCGTTCGATGGCCACCACCGGCTACTCGGATCTGAAGGAATTCCAGCGGGTCGACGTCGTCGTCTCTCCCTACGCCGGCAACTGATACACCCCTGCCCATCCGGGGGACTTGGAAGTAGTCTGGTGCCCTACGAGGTTTGATCCGGATGGAGGCGTGACATGAACAGTTTTCCCGGCGGTTCTCCCGTGGCCAGTGGTGCCCTGGGGCCCGCGGAGCGCGAAGCTTCAATCGCTGTTCTGAAAGGCACCACGGACCCGGGCAAGGAACTCGACATCCTGATCGTGGGCGGGGGCATCGTCGGAACCGGCGCCGCCCTGGACGCCATCACGCGCGGGTTGAGCGTGGGCATCGTCGAGGCCAACGACTGGGCCGCCGGAACGTCGTCGCGGTCCTCCAAACTCATTCACGGCGGCCTTCGTTACCTGGAGATGCTTGACTTCGCCCTCGTCAAGGAGGCCCTGCACGAGCGCGGACTCATTCTGTCGGTGCTTGCCCCGCACCTTGCCCGGCCAGTCCCGTTCCTGTACCCGCTGACTAAACCCTTCCTGGAGCGGCCGTACGTCGGCGCCGGGATCGCCTTGTATGACGCCATGTCGATCACCGGCGGGCACAGCCGCGGCGTGCCGTTCCACAAGCACCTGAGCCGGCGCGGGACCCTGCGCGCCGCGCCGAGCCTGAAGGACGATGCCTTCGTGGGGTCGATCAGGTACTACGACGGCCAGGTCGACGACGCCAAGTACGTGGCGAACCTCGTCCGCACGGCGGCGTTCTACGGCGCCCACGCCGTGAACCAGATGTCAGTCGTTGCCTTCCTCCGGGAAGGCGAACGCGTCGTCGGGGCCAAGGTGGTCAACCACGAGGACGGCTCCAGTTTCAGTATCCGGGCCAAGCAGGTCATCAACGCAACGGGTGTCTGGACCGATGAGACCCAGGCTATGGTGACCGATCGCGGCCAGCTCAAGGTGCGCGCGTCCAAGGGCATCCACCTGGTGGTGCCCCGTGACCGCGTCCAGTCGACCGTCGGGCTGATCCTGCGGACAGAGAAGTCCGTGCTGTTCGTGATCCCATGGGGCCGGCACTGGATCATCGGAACCACGGATACCGACTGGCACCTCGACAAGGCCCATCCCGCCGCGTCCAGCAAGGACATCGACTACATCCTCGAACACGTCAACCACGTCCTCAAGCGCCCGCTCACCCGCGAAGACGTCGAAGGCGTCTATGCCGGGCTGCGTCCGCTCCTCGCCGGGGAAAGCGATTCGACTGCCAAGCTCTCCCGCGAGCACGTGGTGGCCCACCCCGTACCGGGGCTCGTGGTGGTGGCGGGCGGCAAATGGACGACCTACCGTGTCATGGCCAAGGACGCTGTGGACGAGGCCACCCGCAGCATGGACGAACGCGTCCCGCCCAGCTGCACCGAATCCATTCCGCTGCTGGGGGCCAGCGGCTTCAAGGCCGCCTGGAACAAGCGGAACCGGATGGCGGAAGAGACCGGCGTCCACGTGGCCCGGATCGAGCACCTGCTCAACCGCTACGGCGCCATGGCCCCCGAGGTGCTGGCGCTCATTGCCGGCAGCCCGGAACTCGCGGAGCCGTTGCCGGGGGCCGATGACTACCTGGGGGCCGAGGCCGTGTACGCGGCCACGCATGAAGGCGCCCGCCATGTGCAGGACGTGCTGACGCGCCGAACCCGGATCTCGATCGAGGCGTGGGACCGTGGTGTGTCGGCCGCTCCGGTAGTCGCTAAACTAATGGGGGATGTTCTCGGCTGGAGCGATGCGCAGCGCGGGAGCGAAATCAAGCACTACCTGGCCCGGGTCGACGCCGAGCGCCTAAGCCAGCAGCAGCCGGACGATGAGTCCGCCGACGCAGCACGGATGGGCGTGGAGGACATCGTCCCCTTACGCTGACCGTCAGCGCCGGCCGGCAGTGCTGAACATAGACGCTAGTCACTGGACTGCCGGACGGCGTGCACTGACGCCACTTCGAAGGGACACCTCTTGGCGGAACCACTGGACCGCTATGACGCCGAGCTCACCACTCCCGAGATGGTGATCCTCGAACTGGATGCCACCGACAAGCTGGACGCCACGTCGCAGCTCGCGGAGCGGATGTACGCTGCCGGCCGCATTTCCGACCTCGAGCGCTTCCTCAAGCAGGTCAACGCCCGCGAGCACCAGCTGGCGACAGGCCTGCCCGGCGGCGTCGGCCTGCCCCACGCCCGCAGCGAGCTCGTCTCGCAGACGACCATCGCGGTGGGCATCACAAAGTACGGCAGGGCACTGGACTTCGGCGCGACGGACGGCCCGGCCACCGTGATCCTGCTCATCGCGACGCCGGCGAGCTCATTCTCCGACCACCTCGAGGTGCTGGCCACGCTGGCGCGTTCGCTGTCGAAGGAATCGTTCCGCGAGTCGCTGCGCCGTGCCTACGACCCCGAAGTGATCGCCGAACTCATCAATTCGTCCCTGGTGTTCTTCGACCACTAGGGATTGGGGCAGGCCCTTTCGTGTCGACTTCGGCGCCCCGGGCCCGTTTCGCGGTTCTACACGGTGACGAAGTACGGTTAAGACGTGCTGAAAACTGCCCTCAAACCCCGCTGGATCGCAGGCCTTGTGTTTGCGATCGCCCTTTCAGGGGTCTTTGTGCTGCTGAGCCAGTGGCAGTTCGGCCGCTCGACGCAGCCGGAGGCGCCGGTCAGCACCACGACCGAGGAGATTAAGGCGCTCACGGCGGTCCTGCAGCCGGGGGACTTCTTCCATGGTTCGGTGGCGGACCAGATGGTCTCCGCCACGGGCAGCTACGATCCGCAGAAGCAGGTGCTTATCCCGGGCCGTCTCGAGGACGGCGCGAAAGGCTATTGGATCGTCTCCGCCTTCGCCGTCAAGGGCGCTCCCGTCCTGACCGGATCCGGAGCCACGCCCCAGACCTGGATCCCCGTGGCCCGCGGCTGGGTGGCGGATCCAGCGGACGCCGCAGCACCGCCGTCGGGCACCATTGAACTCACCGGACGGCTCCTGCCGTCCGAATCCCCGTTGTCGAACACCGACACCGGCCCCGGCCGTGCAAGTGCCGTCTCCGTGGCGGAACTCATCAACGTCTGGGACGTGAGCAGCTACCCCGGCTTTGTCGCGGCGAAAACCGAGGTTTCCGGCGGAACCGACGTCGGGGCAGAAGCATCGGCCGGCCCCATCAAGCCGCTTCGGATCGGCCCCCAGCCGGCTGCCCAGCAGATCAACTGGCTGAACCTCTTCTATTCCGTGGAATGGGTGGTCTTCGCCGGCTTCGCGCTGTTCATCTGGTGGCGCCTCGTGAAAGACGACTACCGCCGCGGCCTGGAGGACGCGCTGGACGAAGAGCAGGCCAGGCAGACTGCCGCCGGAGGCCCCCCGCCGCCACGCGGACCGGATCCAGGCCAACCGCACGCCACGCAAACGCATCCCACCGACCCGAGAGTGCAATCATGATCGAGCCCCAGCCAGCCGTCCAGCCGCAGTCCCCCAACGGAACCGGGACGGCCGCCGGCAAGAAGCGCCGCTTCGGCGGCACCGAGGCCCAAATCCGTTCCGCCCTGAAGTTCTACAAGGTCCTCGCCTACCTGACCGGCTCGATGCTGCTCCTGCTGTGCACCGAACTGATCGTCCGGTACGGCTTCGGCCAGTATCTCTTCGCTGGCGGCACCAACGCCGTGACAGGGCAGCCTTTCGGTTTCGGATTCGCCGACGCCGATCCTGCAGGGGTCATCGGCGGAATGAACCTGTCCGTCACGATCCTGATTGTGCACGGCTGGATGTATGTCGTGTACCTCGTCTCGAACTTCCGTTTGTGGTCCCTCATGCGCTGGCCGTTCAGCAAGCTCGTCGTCCTGGCACTGGGTGGCGTTGTGCCGTTCCTGTCGTTCTTCGTGGAGAAGAAGTTCCACGCCGAGGTCGAGGCTGAGCTGGCGTCCAACCCGCAGGCGCCCCAGCGCTACTGAACGGCGGACGACGACGGCGGCCCGCCGTCGTCCGCCCGAGGCGGTGTGAGTTCCCTTACCCGGCGCTTGATTCCGGGCCCGGGCCGGCTTCTCAATGTGCGGGCGGGTAGCGGCGCAAAGTAGGCTGGTACGGTGACTACTCCCTCTGCATCCCAGACGTCCCACAAGCCGGTGCTGGTTGTTGACTACGGTGCCCAGTACGCGCAGCTGATTGCCCGCCGCGTCCGGGAAGCGAACGTGTATTCGGAAGTGGTTCCGCACACGTACAGCACCGAGCAGCTGCTGGCCAAGAACCCGGCCGCCATCATTCTCTCCGGCGGCCCCGCCAGCGTATACGCCGACGGCGCCCCGAGCGTGGGTGCCGATCTCTTCGAAGCAGGCATCCCGGTCTTTGGAATCTGCTACGGCTTCCAGGCCATGGCCAACGCCCTTGGCGGCAAGGTGGCCCAGACCGGGCTCCGCGAGTACGGCGCCACCGAGACCACCACGATCGGCGAGGGCCGCTCCATCCTCGCAGGCATGCCCCAGCACCAGAGCACCTGGATGAGCCACGGCGACTCCGTCCATGAAGCCCCCGCCGGCTTTGAGGTGCTAGCGACGACGGCAGGCGCCGAGGTGGCAGCTTTCGCCAACGAGGAGAAGTGCCTCTACGGAGTGCAGTGGCACCCCGAGGTGAAGCACTCGGCCTACGGCCAGCAGGTCCTGGAGAACTTCTTGTTCAAGGGCGCCAAGCTCGAACCGAACTGGACTGCAGGGAACATCCTCGAGGAGCAGGTTGACCGGATCCGCGAACAGATCGGCGACGCGCGGGTGATCTGCGGTCTGTCCGGCGGCGTCGACTCCGCCGTCGCCGCCGCCCTGGTCCAGCGCGCAGTCGGCGACCAGCTGACCTGTGTCTTCGTCGACCACGGACTGTTGCGTGAAGGCGAAGCCGAGCAGGTGGAGCGCGACTTCGTGGCGGCCACCGGCGTCAAGCTCTACGTCGCCAACGAGCAGGAGCGCTTCCAGAGCGCGCTGGCCGGCGTCAGCGACCCCGAGACCAAGCGCAAGATCATCGGCCGGGAGTTCATCCGCGCCTTCGAGGAAGCCGAGCTCGCGATCATCGCCGAGGCTGCCGCGCATGGCGAGAAGATCAAGTTCCTGGTCCAGGGCACCCTGTACCCCGACGTCGTCGAATCCGGCGGTGGCGAGGGAGCTGCGAATATCAAGAGCCACCACAACGTGGGCGGCCTGCCGGAAGACCTGCAGTTCGAACTCGTCGAACCGCTGCGCGCCTTGTTCAAGGACGAGGTCCGCGCCGTGGGCGCCCAGCTCGGGCTGCCCCAGGAAATCGTCGGCCGGCAGCCCTTCCCGGGCCCGGGCCTCGGCATCCGGATCGTCGGCGAAGTCACGAAGGAGCGGCTGGACCTGCTCCGCAAGGCCGACGCCATCGCCCGCGCGGAGCTGACCGCGGCAGGCCTCGACAACGAGGTCTGGCAGATGCCCGTCGTGCTGCTGGCGGACGTGCGCAGCGTCGGCGTCCAGGGCGACGGCCGCACCTACGGCCACCCGATCGTGCTGCGTCCGGTCTCGTCCGAGGACGCCATGACCGCCGACTGGTCACGGCTGCCGTACGATCTGCTGGCCCGGATCTCCAACCGGATCACCAACGAGGTGGACGGCGTCAACCGCGTGGTGCTGGACGTGACCAGCAAGCCGCCGGGAACCATCGAATGGGAATAGCGCTGTGAATGGCCGGCCTCCTTGCGAGGCCGGCCATTTCATTTCGTTCCTGGCAATCCGGGTTGAATTTCGGCCGCGCCAGTGTTGCGGCCCGTCACGGGCGGCGGATTCGGGCTACCCTCGAAAGCATGCCGGTATGGTCCAAGGCGTCCCGCGCGAGCAAAGAAAGCGCGCGCAAAGAAACCGCGAGCACAGAAAAGAAGGCAGCAGTGTCAGTTGGTCAAGGCCACCCCGAGGGCTCCGAGGAGCTCAGGAAATGGCTGTCGGGGCTTAAACCCGTCACTGGAGCAGATACGATGCTGCGCTTCACCAAGACGCCTGAAGGTTCCATTGACCTGACCCACGCGCATCCGTCCGGTCTCGCCCAGCTGATGGCAGGCCGGCGCACCCGTCTGTCCACCCTCATCCGTGACCGCCAGCAGTATGTCGTCGCGGCCCGGGCCTCGCGCAACCTGCGCTCCAAGATCTTCGAGCTCGCAAACGACCGCGGAATTGACGCAGGGTACTTCTCGGCCGGCACCGTCGTCTGGACGTCCGCCGTCGGGGGCAAGCCGCAGCGGGTCTCGGCCCCGGTCATGCTCACCGCCATCTCCCTCACAGTCCGCCCCGGCGAGGACGACTACGAACTGCAACTGACCGAACAGGCACAGATCAACCCGGCCCTGATACGGCACCTGAAGTCCGTCCATGGGATTGTTTTCGACGTCAACGCCGTGACACGGATGGCGTACAGCACCGCCCGCTACGACCCCCAGCCGGTCCTGGACCGCCTCAGCACGCTGGTCCAGCCGATCCACGGCGCCGAGGTCGAACACAATCTCCTCGTGTCGACCTTCGCGGACCTGTCCGGCAATCTCGACGACCCGTGGATCAACCAGAACAACGCCGTCGTGATGGCGCTCGGCCGTGCCGCGTCCGGGGAGCCCGTCGAAGTCCCCGAGCTGAAGGCTGGCCGCTTCACCAGCACCGATGAACGGGACCCGGCGGATGAGCTGTTGCTGCTCGACGCCGACACAGACCAGCAGTACGTCGTGGACGCCGTCCGGGCCGGGGACTCGCTCGTCGTCAGCAGCCCGCCGGGGACGGGCCAGACACAGACAGCCATCAACACCATCGGTGCCCTCGTGGATGAGGGCAGGACCGTGCTGGTCGTGGGCGACCGGCGCGCCAGCCTCGGCGAGATCTCCTCCCAGCTGGATGTCCTCGGACTCGATTCCGTCCTGTTCCAGCTCATGGGCAGCGCGAGTCCGCTGCAGCTGAAAGGACAGCTGGTCCGCGCAATCGTGCGCAACGAAAAGTCGCTGCAGCCCCAGCTGGAGAACCTGCACAGCACCCTGACCGGGCACCGCCACGCGCTAATGGACCACGTCGCATCGCTGCACAACGTCCGGCAGCGCTGGGGATGCTCCCCGTACGAGGCCATGCAGTCGCTCGCCGAACTGACCTCCATCCATCCTGCGCCGGCCACGACGGTCCGGCTCAAGCGCAGCGTCCTGGACAGTATCCGGGACCGCGAGGAACTGGCCGGCAGGCTCCGCCGGGCAGCCGAACTGGGAAGTTTCAGCCGGGCCTCCACAACCAGCCCGTGGCACGGGGCAAGGCTGCTGACCCGGAAGGAAACGCAGGAGGCCCAGCAGGTGGCCCGGTCCGTGGCCGAGAAGCTTCCGCTGCTGCGCGAACGCATGGACGGTGTAGCCGACCACGCCGAAATCCGCCTCGGTGACACCTTTGCCGAGTGGGGCGACCAGATCGAACTCCTCGTCGCGGTCCGCGAAAGCCTCGACAAGTTCACCCCCGACATTTTTGACCGGCCGGTCCACGACCTCATCTCCGCCACGGCGTCCTCCGCCTGGCGGCGCGAGCGGAATATCGAAATGCCGTCCATGCAGCGCTCCAGGCTGCGCCGCGTGGCCAAGGAATACGTCCGGCCCGGCGTCCACATCGCCGATCTGCACAGTTCGCTCGTCCTCGTCCAGGAGCAGCGGGCCACCTGGTCCGGCTACGCGACGACCCAGCGACACCCTGCTGTGCCCTCTGGCCTGGCCGAAATCACCGCGCTCTACCGCGAGCTGGAGTCCGAACTGGCGGAGCTGGGGCAGGCCGTCAAGTACACCGCCGACGGCGGTGACCTCCACGGGACGCCCTACGAAGAGCTGATGGCACGCCTGGAACGGCTTGTTGCCGACACGGCGACCCTCGAAACCCTGCCGGAGCGGACCCTGCTCGTCGAGAACATGCGCGAGCACGGCCTCGGCGAGCTGCTCGCGGACCTCGCCGAGCGCGAAGTGCCGGCCGGGTCCGTGGCGGCCGAACTGGACCTGGCCTGGTGGCAGTCGGCGCTGGAAGCCATGATCAGCGGGGACGATTACCTTGCCATGTCCGACGGCGATGCCCTGCGCCAGCTGGAAGCGGAGTACCGCCTCGCGGACAACGCCCACATTGCCAGCGGTGCTGCGCGCCTGCGCTGGCACCTTGCCGAACGCTGGCGCGCGGCCATCAAGGAGCACCCGCGCCAGGCCGACCTGCTGCGCAGCCTCTTGAAGGACGGCCGGGTGACCTTATCCGCATTGACGGCCCAAGCGCCCGAACTCCTGCCGATGCTGGTACCCGTGTGGTCGGTCAGTCCGTACCTCATGACGGGTCTCTTGCCGGTCGAACAGAAATTTGACGCCGTCGTGATCCTGGATGCCGAGGCGACGTCGCTGCAGGCTGTCCTGCCGGCAATCGCCCGCGCGAAACAGGTCATTGCCTTCGGCGATGACAGGATTGCCAGCCCCCGGACATTCACGGTCGGTGTCGAGCGGCTCGCAGCGGGGGAGACCTCCTCCCAGAGCGTCGGGAGCGCCTACAGGGCCCTCTCAGCCGTGCTCCCCGTATGGAGCCTGCGGACCGTCTATCGTGCCGTCGACGAGGATCTCGTCCGCCAGCTCAGCAAGGGCTTCTACGACGGCGGGCTCCGCCGCCTGCCCGAAGGCCAGTCGGCCACCGGCCTTGAGCGTGCCCTCACGGTGGAATATTTGCCCGACGGCACCGGGCTGCCCAGCGCGGACCAGGACGGCGTTGAGTCTGTTGTCGCCGAAGTGAACCGCGCCGTTGAGCTCGTCTTCGAACACGCAAGGCTCCGGCCCCGGACATCCCTGGCAGTCGTCACGGGCAGCCTCCGCCATGCTGCCCGCATCGGCGAGTCCATCCGGTTGCAGTTGCCCAACTACCCCCTGCTGGCCAGCTTCTTCACGGCCGGAAATGAGTCCTTCCGCGTGGTGGACCTGGAACGCGCGCAGGGCCTCGTCCGCGATCACGTCATTTTCTCTCCGGGATACGGCCGCACTCCGCACGGTCGAGCGCTTCACAGCCTGGGTCCGCTCTCCGTCGACGGCGGGCGCGCCAAATTCGCCCTCGCTATGACGCGTGCCCGCCGGTCACTGCACGTGCTCAGTTGCTTCCGTCCGGAGGATCTGGACGTCACGCGACTGAGCTATGGTGCAGTGGATTTCTACGAGCTGCTGGATCGTGAAATCGCCGGCAACTCGGATCTGGGCAGCCCCGCGTCGCGGGCCGCGGCCAGTGAGCAGGAACTCGGGGCCGACCCGCTCGTGGCCGATCTGGGGGACCGGCTCCGCGCCCGCGGCGCGCGGGTCTGGCACCAGTACGACGGTGTCCTGAACATGGTGGCAGCGGCAGATCCGCTCAGTACCATCGGCCAGGACGATGCTGAGATCCCGAGGCCTGTGGCCATCGAGTCCGATGGCACGGAGCAGTACCGGCGGATGTCCGTCCGGGAGCGCAGCCGGCTCCGGCCGCAACTGCTGGAGCGCCTTGGCTGGCGCTACATGCCACTATGGACCATAGAGGTATTCACCGATCCCTCGGCCTGCGCCGACCGTATCGGCGGATACCTGGGGCTGGAGAAGCCCGCCGCGGCCAGCCATCGAACCCCGCCAGGGTCCTTCGATGACGACGTCGAAAACCTTGCGGTCAATGATGTGCAGGTCTCGGCTGCTCCCGCAGCCCCGGCACCGGAAGCACAGCGGCAGCCAGCGGCCGGCTGGCCGGACAGCGCGCACCAGCAGGAATCAGTAGCAGGCAGTGAGGAGACCGGCGGCATGCGTGCGGCGGACGGCGACATCCAGGACAACAGCAATCACGACGGCGACAATCACGACGGCGGGTACGCCGGCGATGAGAATTCCGGCCCCGGGCAGGAAGGGCGCGCGCGGGAGACCCGCCTTTCCGAGGTGCACGCCTCAGCGTCCGGCGGGGTTCTCCCGAACAAGGCTGCCGAGGATGACCCCCGGCGCTGGGGCGACCAGCCGGGCAGCTACGACCACGACGCGTGGCTGCAGGAACAGAAGCCGCCGCACTGGGGCTGAACAGGGCCGCACTGGCGGCCGGGACCGGCGGCCCGCACTGGGTCAGCCCGCACGGGCGTCCGCGGCATCGTCGGGCCGCCGCGGGTCAGCCCGCACGGGCGTCCGCGGCATCGTCGGGCCGCCGCGGGTCAGCCCGCACGGGCGTCCGCGGCTAGCCGGGGGCAGATCCAACCATTACGAAGAACAGCTTTCCTTGGGTGGAAGAGCCGGCGAGGCGTCGGGCCTGGTCAGCGTCGGCTGCCACGACGATGAGTCCGTCAGCGTCACTGGAAGCCAGCCACTGGGCGCCCTTGCCGCCTTGTGCCGACGTCCACAGCACGGGGACGGCTGCAGCCAGGACCTGGGACTGTGAGGGTTGTTCGGAGCCGTTGCCGCCGGTCAACACCACATTAATGAGCTGTCCGGGAGAGACCAGCTGGATCGAGGCCGGATCTGCCATTCGGAGAGGCACGGCGGCCGACCCGGGCCGGGTGCCCGCCAGCAGCCCGGCACCGATGAGCTGGGAGTCGGTAAGAAGCTGGCCCTTTCGAAGCGCGACGGCCAACTGCCTCCCTAGGACTTCTGTTTCGCTCCGCAGGCTGCCCCCGGGAACGAGGCCAGGCGGCACGCTGACGCTGGAGACATCACCCGGTTCCAGCGTCTTGCCCGCCGGAATATCCTCCGCCGCGGCGAAGACCGCAACTGTCTCGGCGGGGACTGGAGTGAACTGCTGCACCGTCACACCCGCGGCGACGCACAGGAGGAGCAGGACCGCCAGCCGCCGGTTCCGGTTCAGCCACCCGGCGAGACGCCGGTGCGGGGGACGGCCGCGAGGCGTCCTGGAACTTCGGGGACTCTTGGAGCGAAGCGGGACCCCGGAGTGAGGCCGACCGGAGATGGAGCGACCGCCAGGTGGACGTGCAGCGGTGCGAAAGGCCGCGTGCAGGAAGCGCCCGGGGAGAGGGCTCCCAAGGATTAAGTGCCCTTCGGGAGGGCTCATTACGGCAGAGTGCCCACCGGTGGGGCGGCCAACGACGGGGCCCACGGGAAGCGGCGCGAGGCACGCGAACGGATTCATGCCTCGACGCTACGCGCGAGCCGCGTGAAGGGTCAGACGCCGGCACGCCTATGTGGAAAAGCAGCCCGCGCACGGTGCCGGAAGGCAACACGCCGGCGGGCGGAGGGGCGCTAAGCGAGGGAGCGTGGCAGGTCAAACCCCGATGCGGGCAGAAGACTAGCTGGCGGCGGCAGCGGCGGGGGCAGGTGCCGCCGCGGGAGCAGGCGCGGGAGCCGGCGATACGGTGCTGCCTTTGGCATCACGGGAATCGGTCCGGTAGAAGCCCGATCCCTTGAATACGACGCCCACGCTGTTGAATTTCTTGCGCAGGGTTCCCTGGCACTCAGGGCAGGACGTCAGGGTGCTGTCGGTGAACGACTGCACGATCTCGAAGGCGTGGCTGCAGTCCTTGCAAGCGTATGCATACGTGGGCACTGGAAATCCTCCTCTGGGACAAACGAGCAGGTCCCGTGGTGCCAAGTCGGAGAGTCCGTTGCCGGAACCCGACCTTTAGCAGTCGCAGGGCCTGAGTGCCAATTCTATCACCCCGCCCGCGGACCCCGCCTGCGCACCCCTCCCATCGGCCCCGCCGACGGCCCGATGGCCATGCCCTAGTGGAATCGAGCCCAGCCGGATCAGCCCAGCCGGATTAGGGATGCCGGGGTCAGGGCAAAAGAAACCTTCCGGTCGAAGGACTCGGCGGGGATGCTGTCGGCGGGCAGCACCTCCGACTCGTACACGACCGCGGCGGTCGGCAGCGGACTGTCGTCGGGCGAGTTGGCAGTCCGCGAAAGCATGCCCTCCAAGGTGGCCAGGAACTTGTCGTAGTAGCCGCCGCCCTGGCCGATCCTGTTGCCGGAGAGGTCGACGGCGGTGGCTGGCACGAACACGCCCGTGGCATGGCGCATGACCTCGGTCCCGTGGCGTTCCCCGGCCGGCTCCTGGATGGGTGCGTAGCGGCTGCGCCCAAGCACTGACTCCGGGGTCCAGTACACCCAGGCCAGTTCGAGTCCGGGCTCGCAGACCGGAAGCAGCACCCTGTGACCGGCATCGTGCAGGGCCGTCAGGAGGGGCCGGGTCGGCGGCTCGGAACCTACGCCGAGGTACACCGCGAACGTCCCCGCCTGGCCGCTTGTCAACGCGGTTGCCCACTCCAGACCCCGGCGGGCTATGCCCGCGGCGGCCGATTCGAGCGCTGCTGGCGGCAGGGCCGCGCGTTGGACCCTATGGCTGGACCGAATGTCTTCTTTTGACGCCATAACGGCTCGTCCCTCCGCCTGCTGCCGGCGGCCCAGGGCCCGTGACGGCAGCTTGAATGATTACCGAATGATTGGTACCTCCGATAGATTAGTCGAGTGACTACATCCAACGCTTCCGTCCGCAAGGCCGTCATCCCCGCCGCGGGCCTCGGTACCAGATTCCTGCCGGCCACCAAGGCCATGCCCAAGGAAATGCTTCCCGTCGTTGACAAGCCGGCTATCCAGTACGTCGTCGAGGAAGCCGTCAACGTCGGTCTCAACGACATCCTGATGATCACGGGCCGCAATAAGCGCGCGCTGGAGGACCACTTCGACCGCGTCCCCACCCTGGAAGCTACGCTGGAAGCCAAAGGCGACACCGCCAAGCTGGAGTCGATCCAGGCCGCCAGCAACCTCGGCGACATCCACTACGTGCGCCAGGGCGATCCCATGGGCCTGGGCCACGCGGTCCTTCGTGCAAAGCAGCACGTAGGCTACGAGCCCTTTGCGGTCCTGCTGGGCGATGACCTTATCGATGCCCGCGATGAACTGCTGAGCACCATGATCGAGGTGCAGGCCAAGACCGGCGGCTCGGTTGTGGCGCTGATTGAAGTGGACCCGTCCCAGATCAGCTCCTACGGCTGCGCCGACGTAGAAGCTGTCGGCGGCGAAGAGTACGTTCGCATCAACCACCTCGTGGAGAAGCCCGACGTCGAGGACGCCCCCTCAAACCTGGCCGTCATCGGCCGCTATGTGCTGCATCCGGCCGTCTTCGACGTGCTGGAACGCACCGAGCCCGGCCGCGGCGGAGAAATCCAGCTTACGGACGCACTCCAGGAGCTCTCGTCCGGGACCGGCGAAGGCTACGGCGTCTACGGCGTGATCTTCCGGGGCCGCCGTTACGACACCGGCGACAAGCTCAGCTACCTCAAGGCCTGTGTCCAGCTCGCCTGCGACAGCGAGGACCTCGGCCCAGGCCTGCGCGAATGGCTTCCCGGCTTTGCCGCCAGCCTTGACCCCAGCCTGACCGCCAGCGTCGCCAAGTAACTTCCGTGGGGGGCAGCTTCAACTGGCCGGTGACGCTGGAGAGCGGCGACCTCGTGTTGCGGCCGATCCGCTACCGGGACCGCAAGGAGTGGACCGCGCTCCGCTCCCGCAACAGCGAGTGGCTGGCGCCGTGGGAGGCGTCCAACCCCGTCCCCGGCGGAGGCCTGCCCAACTACCGCCAGATGGTCCGGTCCCTGAAAGTCCAGGCCACGCAGGCCACGGCGCTGCCCTTCGTCATCACCGCGTGGACCCCCGGGTTCCAGGCGCCCGTCATCGTCGGCCAGCTCACGGTGTCATCGATCGTGTGGGGTTCGGCCATGATGGCAACGCTTGGCTACTGGGTGGACAAGGAGCGGGCCGGCCAGGGAATTGCGCCCACCGCAGTGGCCATGGCAACCGACTACTGCTTCGGCACCCTGGGCCTGCACCGCATGGAGATCAACATCAGGCCCGAAAACGGGCCCAGCCTGCGGGTGGTGGAGAAACTCGGCTTCCGGGACGAGGGCTACCGGCCCCGGTTCCTGCACATCAACGGGCAATGGGCGGATCACCGCACCTTTGCGCTGACGTCCGAGGAAGTGCCCGAAGGCCTGCTCGCCAGGTGGCTGCGGTCCCGCACGGCGTGAGGGCCTGAACCGTCCCTGACCAGCGATTTCGTCATAATCCCGGCCTATTGCCGGTTGCTGCGCGACACACCGGCACGAATGCGGCCCCATGTCCATTGCACCTCATACGGTTTTGATTGTGGACTTCCCTCTTAGCAGCTCTGTGATCCTTGTCATTGCTGTTGCGCTCTGGATCGTGTGGGTGGCCCCCTACGTCCTCCGGAACGGGCGCCACCAGCTGCAGCCTGCGGGCGAATACCTGGCGGATGTCATAGACATAGAACCAGCAGACCACCAAGCCGTGACAGTCATGAAAATGGCGGCCCAGCAGGAGAACCCCATGACCAGCACGCCGCGCACCCCCCCTGCCTCGAGCACCACGGACCGCGATGCAGCCCGGACGGCCGCAACTGCCGCCCCGGCATTCAGGATCCGTTACGGACGGCTGACATTTGCGCTGGCCGGTGTGCTGTCGTTGCTCACCGGCGTCGTGTCCGCGGTGTTGCGGATTTTCGGGGTGGGTTCAGGCTGGCTCCCGGTGGTGACGCTACTGGGCACGGCCGGAGCGGTCATGCTGCTCCGCCGGCTTGCCGTCCGTGACCGCCGTCGCAAGGTCAATGCCGCCTTTCGGGCAGCCATGACCGCACCGGCGCGGCAGGCTTCGGTCCGGGAGGGGGCAGGGCACGACGCACCGGTCCAGGCTGGCCCGGTGCGGAAATCCGCGGACCGTGTGACCCGCGCTGAGAGCCCGCTCTTTGACGCTCAAGCGGGCCCTTCCGAGCCAAAACCCGCGCCCAAGCAGCTCACCGCCCAGGAACTGCGCCAGGCCGCCCTGGCCGAAGCCGCGGCCTCTGGCGACATTTCGGCACTCGCTGCGACAGCGCCGATCTCCGTCGAAGGCTCCAGCTGGGAGCCTGTGGAGGTTCCGAAGCCCACCTACGTTGAAGCCGCCAAGGCCGAACGCGCAGCTCCCCAGCCCCTCGATCTCCCGGAAGCCCCGAAGGCCGTTGGCAAGCCGACGCTCAAGCAGGCCTCGGCGAAACCTGCCGCTTCGGAGCCGCGGACCGCGGAAGACGCCGACGCAAAGCCCCTTGGCAAGGCGCAGAGCGCGCTGAGCAACCTCGACGACGTCCTGCAGCGCCGCCGCGCCTGATACTTGCCTTTCCAGCCCCGGACAGCCAGCAACGGCTGCCCGGGGCTTTCTGCTGCGGCGACCTGTCTACAGCGGCCATCAGCCGGTAGCCTCGGGGAATGACTAGAATCTGCGTCGCAGGGGGAACCGGCCAAGTGGGCCGCGAGGTGGTGCGCGGTGCCCTCGGCGCCGGGCACGAGGTCGCCGTGCTCAGCCGCCACCCGCCTTCGGCCGGCGCGCACGGAAAGCTCGAGGGGGCCGAGTACTTCCGCGCGGACACGACGACGGGAGAGGGCCTTGCGGCGGCACTGGCTGGTGCCGGCGTCGTGATCGACTGCCTGGAGGGAAAATCGGGGAAGGCCCTGAAAGGCTTCGCCGACGGCGGCGCGCGGCTTCTCGCCGCAGCCCAGGACGCCGGGGTGGCCAAGGCGGTCATGCTCTCCATCATCAACTGCGACCGGAGCAGCGTCGGTTTCTACCGGTCAAAGGCGGCCAAGGAGCGTGTTTACGAGCACTCCGGACTGGAGACGGTGGTGGTCCGGTCCACGCAGTTCCACTCACTGCTGGGCACGGTATTCGCCGCCGGTTCCAAGTTCCGGATCATCCCGGTTGTCCGGGGAGCCCGTTTCCAGCCGATTTCGCCCGCGGACGTCGCCACGACGCTGCTGGAAGCGGCACTGGAAGTCCCGTCCGGTGTGGGGCACCGCGTCCGAGGCATCGGCGGACCGGAGGTCTGCGACATGGCCGAGTTGGCCTGGGCCTGGAAGCGTGCCACCGGTTCGCGGGGGCGGCTGGTCCGCCTGCCGTTGCCGGGCGGAATGGGGAAATACCTGCGGGAAGGGCTCAATCTGGCGCCCGCGGAACGACACGGCACGGAGACATTCGAACGCTGGCTGGAAATGCACGCAGATAGTTTGTAGCCTAGGGACACCGGCAACGCCGTTCCTTCGGGACCGGCGTTGCTTCGGGGCTATAGCTCAGTTGGTAGAGCGCTTCGTTCGCATCGAAGAGGTCAGGAGTTCGAATCTCCTTAGCTCCACAGTAAAGCCTTCTGACCTGCGGATACGTTCGGTTGGAGGGCTTTTCTCTTGCCCGTTACGGGATCAGCGGACGCCTACCCGACGCTTTGGACTGAAAGCTGCGGAAGACTATGGCGATCGGTCAGGTTCGCCTGAGTGAGACAGTTCCTACAGACCTTGCGACTTGGGACCGTTGCACGCTGATGTTCTGCGCCTTGCGATGTAGGCAAGCCTCGGCGTCCCTGCCCGGAAATACAGCCGGCCTCAGGCGGTTTGGCCGTATGGCTGCGACGTTCATACACCCATCACCACCAACACTCCGGGATCGACTTCCACACCCCGGCGAACGTCCACTGCGGTTACGCCGCAGGCGCGGCCGAAGAGGCTCGGCGACACTCGCTCCCGGGTGAAAACACCCGAACAGTTCGCCACCTCCACCGATCCCAATATTGTGAGGACTGAGCGGTCCCTCCCGGAGAGGGTCAAAGCCACGGACATGACCCGCACCAGCCTCGACCGTCGCCGTCACCCCGACCCCAAAGACGCTGACCGCGGAGAACCAGCAAGCGACTAAGAGAACGGCTCCCAGCGCACGCGGCGGTTCGTGCACGCAACTTCGAAGAGCACGCACGGACCGGTCCAGCTCAGGCCCAAGCGCTGCACCGCGGTCTGCACCCGGGTCCCATTAGCGAGTAGATTGTTCACATCCGCTGGCCTCTGAGGATCCCGCGGATCAGCGAAATGAGCGCGTGGACAAGGAACGGGATGGGCCAGCCGTACCGCATCGACACTCACCAGCACATCGTTCCGCCGGGGTATGCGCGCTGGATGCATGAAAAGGGCATCCGCCCCGGCGGCATTGGCCTGCCGTCGTGGTCCGAGCGCTCCGCGTTAAAGTTCATGGACAGGCACGACGTGCAGACCGGCATCTTGTCCCTGTCGACGCCCGGTGTGTACTTCGGGGATGCGGTGGAGGCGCGGCGGCGGGCGCGGGAGGTCAACGAGTACAGTGCAGACGTGGTGGCGGCTCGGCCGGAGCGGTTCGGGTTCTTCGCGACACTCACACTGCCGGACGTGGAAGGTGCCCTGGCGGAGGCCCGGTACGCCCTGGACACCCTGTTCGCGGACGGGGTCGTGTTGCTGGCCAACAACGACGGCCGCTATCTCGGCGATCCCGGTTTTGAGCTTCTGCTGGAGTTCCTGCACCACCGCCGGACCATAGTGTTCATCCACCCCGGTGAACTGCCCGCTCCGGCGGTGCCGGGCATACCCACCTTCGCCGCGGATTTCCTGCTCGACACCACCCGCACGGGGCCATCAGCTTTGTCCTGTCCGGTGCGATGGAGAAGTTCTCGGGGATCAAGTTCATCCTGGCCCACGCGGGCGGCTTCGTGCCTTACATTGCGTACAGGATCCTGCTGAAAATGCTCAACGATAAAGACTTTGCGCTCAGCGCGCTGGCGGCGCTGGGAGACAAGAAGCAGTCCATCCTGCGGCGGTTTTACTACGACGTCGCCCTGTCCGCCAGCCCGGCGGCCCTGCCCAGCCTGCTCGAGGTAGCTGACCCCGGCCGCATCACGTACGGCACTGACTTCCCCTTCGCCCCCTCTGCGGGGATCGATTTCCTGCAGATGGAGTATGAGAATTACCCGCTGGACCCCTCCCTGCGCGCGGCGATAGACCGCGGCAATTCCGAGGCGCTGTTTCCCCGCCTGAGGCCTGATCAGGATTAGGTCAGTGTCCATCCGGGCCCCCTTGTCAGGCACATGCGGGTACAACGATCCTCCATCGGATTCCGTTGTTGCCGCCAACCGGTGACGGTCATCCTGCCGGGATCTACGGACCCTCCGGTCGGGACCCTGCGGGGACCGCAGCAAGGGGTAGAACGGCTGATCGTTGGCGGCATGCTCGTCTGGGCCGCGGCGCTGGCCATGCTTGCCTTCGGCACCGTCGCTCCTCCGAGCCAGTCGCGGGGCGTCCCGACCGGCAGCGAGTACGCAGCCTTCGCTTACTCTGGGACGCCACCTTGCCAAAGCGCGGACCATGCATGCCGTCCTTAGGCGCCTGTTCCGGAAGCGCAGTCCGTCTTGGACGCGTAGCGGGCCAACGGCGGCCGCCCCTCATCGTCGGAGGCTCCGTGAGGGCCGCTTGGTTGTCCGGCACCCAGGGCTGGCTCGTCCGGTATGTAGGTTTCCAACCCAATCCCGAGCCTGGTGGGTGAACGACCCGCAAAAGTTGGACTAACAGGTCGCCAACCCCGCGTGGAACGGGCGGAAACCGCCTGCGGCGCTGTCTACGGTGGATGGATGAAAGCCACCCCCCAACACCGCAACGCCCTGACTTGCGGCCTGGTTCTGGCCGTCTGTTCGGCGCTCCTCAGCCCTGCGGGCGTCAGCCATGCCGACGACAGTGAGAAGAACGGCCCCGGCACAGATACGGGCGCCCACCTTGACCTGGGTGCCGCGGATCTTCCGGAGAAACGAACCGTGAGCACGCTCGCGCCGGGCGTCACCTTGACGAAGATCAGTCATGGCGGACCAGACGCCTCGCTCTTCTGGACCGCCGAGGTGGCCATCCCCTCCGATTCACCGGATCCGGACGCGCCCGCCTCAGCACTCTCAAGCCAAGCCAGCGCGCGGCACACCGTCGACAGACTCAAAGCCGCCGGCGTGGTGGCCCGGGTCGAGCATGTCCAGTCCCCGCAACTGGCCGATGCCGGCGGCGACCTGGGGTACCGGGTCCGAGCCGGCCAGTTCGCCGCCCAGGCCGACGGCGATTCCATCGTCGCGAAGATCAAGGCGGCCGGGCTTGCCGCCTCGGTGATCTACACCGGCTGGGACGGCGACACCGGTGCCACGACCCGCGGGCCGTGGAACCTTGAAGTCATCACGATCGACCCCAAGACGTACCAGGGCCAGCTTGCCGCCTCCTTCGGCCCGGACCTGGAGAAACGGGAGACGACCAGCCAGTTGTCCTCCGACGCCCACGCCATCGCCGCGGTCAACGCAGGCTTCTTCGTGTTCGACCCGAAAGCCGGAGCCGAAGGTGACCCGGCCGGGGTCGGGGTCTACGACGGCAAAACCCTCAGCGAACCCGTCGCGGACCGCCCGGCCCTCGTCATGGACGGGAGGAAGAATGCCAGCAGCATTCAACGGCTCACCTGGGCAGGAACACTTTCCGGTGTCTCCGGCGACGCGGCCTTGGACGGGATTGACCGGGTCCCGGGTCTGATCCGCAACTGCGGCGGCGCCAACGACCTGCCGTCCCCGCTCGCCCTCCACGACGTCACCTGCACGAACGCCAACGAGCTCGTCACCTTCACCCCCGAGTTCGGACCCTCCACGCCCGCCGGTCCGGGACTAGAGGTAGCCGTGGACAGCCGGGACACCGTCACTTCCGTCGCGGAGACGCGCGGTGCAACCGTCCCGGCCGGCGGCCACACCGTCCAGGCAACCGGAACTGATGTCCCGCGGCTCCGTGCGCTGGCTCCCCTGGGCGCCAAAGTGAAAATCGGGACCGCCCTGCGCGGCCAGGACGGTAAGGCCCTCCACACCGACAAGGCCACCAGCGTCGTCAGCGGCGGTCCTGTGCTGGTCAAGGACGGCCAGGAAGACGTCACCGTCAAGCAGGATGGAATGGTCCACCCCAACGATGGCAACAGCTTCTACTACGGCTGGGTCCATAAGCGGAATCCGCGGACATTTGCCGGCACCGATGCCCGAGGGAATACCCTGCTGGTCACCGCCGACGGACGCTCGACCGCGTCGCTGGGCCTGAGCCTGAAGGAAGAAGCCGACGTCGCCAAATCGCTTGGCATGGTCCAGGCAATGAACCTTGACGGCGGCGGCTCGACCACGGCCGTGGCCGGAGGAACCGTCCTGAACAGCCCCTCGGGCGGCGCAGAACGACCCGTCGGGGATGTCCTTCTCGTCCTTCCCTCGCGCAAGGACAAGGAGGAAGACGCAGGCAAGTAGAGGGAGCACCGCGCCAGCTGCACGCCCCCCGGCCGTCGTCTAGTCCCGGGGATTCCGCTTCCGGGCCCTGCGTGCGGCCCGGACGGCCAGGACGATGAAGGCCGCGAAGAACCCCGCGGGCAGGAGAACCAGCGGGTTCCAGCCATCCAGTGTCATAAGTCATCCCTCGATCCGGTAATGATGCGTTGCGCAGACTCTACGCCGGGCCGCCGGGGACACTCAAAGGACCTGGAGCAGCACTCTCCGGCTCGCCCACCTAGCGTGCGCGGTGGTCCACATATTGGCGGACGACGTCGGGAGATTGGTTCTAAAGAAACCGCCTGACGGGTCAGGGCACCGTCACTGGCTTGAACCGGAAAGGCCCACCGCAGGCGGGACCGTCCGGGTGCTCCCCGGTAGGTTCAGTTTCGATCGGCAGCACGCGCTCAGCACGGGCACCTGAAGAGTCCACCGCGTCGACATGGACAGAGCTGACACTGACCGGCGGCACCAGATAGGGCGCGGACTGCGGCACCAGCCACCTGCCGTCCGGGCTCCTCGTTACCGGAGATGGAGTGCAGCCTTCCCCGAAGCAGGCTGAAACCGACGTCGGCCCGTGGGCGAAGACCAGTTCCACATCGCCCGTGTACGCGTACCCGGTTGCCGGGCAGACAGTGCGGCCGGATCCGCGGCTCACCACGGTCACGGCCAGCACAACGATCAGCATCCCCAGCATGACCAGAAATATCCCCCGCCGCTTCATAGCGTGAGCCTAACCCGGCAGCCCGGGCCGCTGACAGGGGCACCGGACTATCGGCGGCCCCGGTGTGGTGACGCGCCGGGACGGGTGCCGGATCGCTAGTGCGAACTGGCGGAAGGCACGGCATCAGCGCAACTCCGCTGGCAGGCCCAGCGATCTCCTCGGCTCCGGCCACGGACCCGCAGCTGTCAGGGACCACCGGCCGTCTCAAGAAGCCGGGCAGCTGACCCCCGGTTGTCCCGGTTATGGACCCCGACTGCGGGCCTTCGGCGTGTCACACCGGCATCAGCGCGTAGCCTCGAAGCAGGGGTTCCTCCCGCTCAACGCAATCTCCTGGGGGAAGCATGTTCCTGGAATTCGATGGTTACTTCATCAACCTGGCCAAGATCAATAACATCAAAGCCTCGACTGAATCGTGGGAAACTGACGTCTGGGACCTGTCCATTGACATGGGGAGCGACGACGGCGAAACGATCTGGCTCCTCAAGGGGTTCGACGGGTTGGCGCACGCGGAGGAGTTCAGGCGTGCTGTCATCCGCCATGCATGTACCACGGGGCTATGCACAGGCGAAGACATGGACCAGATTTTTCTGTCGACAAGGCCGGCCCGGTCGCACTAGTCCGGCCGCGCTTGTCCGCCCGCCGTACGAGTTCGGCCGGCGGAATTTCCTGGCCCGCGAAGCCGTCCTGACCGACGAGGCGGGGACGCATCCTTCCCGTGTGGCTGGAGTCGTTGGCTTGATGACGGACACTGGAAGGAGCAAGTGTCCGAGAACAGGGGCGCCCTGTTTGACCCGTACACATGATCGGTGCACATGACCGGTGCACATGATCGGAGCGTCCCGCACAGGGGCGCGAACGAAAACGAGGAACATCACCATGACTCTGAAAGACCGGCTGCACGCAGATGTCGTCAGCCACATGAAGGACCGCAACAAGGTCGCGCTCACCACGGTGCGCAACGTTCTGGGGGAAATCGAAACGCGCGAAAAGTCCGGTAAGACTCCGGTTGCGCTCGACGACGCGCAGGTGACGTCGCTGCTGCAGAAGGAAGCCGCGAAGCGGCACGACACCGCTCGCATCTACACGGAGGCCGGGGAGCCCGACCGTGCCGCAGCGGAAATCGCCGAAGCCGAAATCATTGAGGCGTACCTGCCAAAAGCGCTCTCCTCCGCTGAGGTGGAAGCCATCGTGGACGAGGCCATTGCCACCCTGAAGGCCGACGGCGTGGAGCTGACCATCCGGCAGCTGGGCGCCGTGATGAAACCTGTCACCGCCAAGGTCGCCGGACGCTTCGACGGCAAGGCCGTCAGCGAGATAGTGCGCAAACGCATCACGCAGTAGCAACACGCGCAACAGGACACCGCACAGCAGTACCTCCGCGCCAAGACCGCGGGCACGCCGTCGGCGAAAACCTCGCCGCGCCCCAAAAACCCTTTGAAGGGACAGCAATGAGCCTTATCCGGCTGCACGACGTCAACGTACGTTTCGACAATACGCAGATCCTGCGTGAGGCATTTTTTCGCCTTGAGCCGGGGGACAGGGTAGGCCTGATCGGCAAGAACGGCTCCGGTAAGACGACCATCCTGAAGTTGGCCCTCGACCAGGTGGAGCCGGACACCGGAACCGTGACCGTGGACCCCGGGACCAAGGTGGGGTATTTCTCCCAGTTCTCCGAGTTGAACGGCCAGTCGAGCATCCTCGAGGTGCTCGACGGGTTGTTCGTCGAGATCAAGGCCATCGAGGCCGAATTGGCTGCCATCGACGGCTCCATCGCCGAAGACCCTGTCGGCGCGGAACTGGACCGGTTGATCAGCCGCCAGGCGGAGCTGTTCGAGGCCATGGACCGCCTCGACGGCTGGGATTATGGCCGGCGCATCGACACCGTCCTGACCACGCTGGGATTCAATGAAGCCCACCGAGTCTGCGCAATCGATGAGCTCTCCGGCGGCTGGCGCAACCGCGCTGCCCTGGCCAAGATCCTGCTGGAGGGCCCCGAGGTGCTGCTGCTCGATGAACCCACCAACTATCTCGACGTGGCCGGCGTCGAGTGGCTCGAGGGCTGGTTCCGGGACTTCCGCGGGGCGGCGATCATCGTTTCACACGACCGGAAGTTCCTCGACGCCGTCGTCACGCGGATCATTGAGGTGGAAAACTTCCATCTGCACGAGTACCCCGGCAATTTTGCCGAATACGTGGTGCAGAAGCAGTTCCGCCTCAAGACGCTTGAGGCCCAGTTCGTGCACGAGTCGGAGCTGCTGGCGTTCGAGGCCGAGGGCATCGCGGACCGCCGCGAAGCCGCGAAGGCCGCCAGCCGCGGACTGGGAAACCAGCTGGCCAAGATCAAGAAGTCCCGCACGCCCCGGCCCGTGGACCAGATCGTCACGGAGATCTACGGTGGCCTGCATGTGAAGGATGTCCTCTGCCTGGTCGAAGGGCTGGGCAAGTCCTACGGCGACCACGTGTTATTCGAGGACCTGAGCTTTGAGATCCGCCGCGGCAACAGGATTGTGGTTCTGGGCTCCAACGGCAGCGGCAAGTCCACGCTGCTGAAAGTCCTGACCGGCGAGGAGCAGGCGGATTCCGGTGAGGTGGTCTGGGCCAAGGGGCCCGGCTTTGTCTCGTACAACCAGATGCTTGAGGACCTCGACGACGCCGACACCGTGTCCCACGCAGTCAACGCGCTGCCGGACAGCCTGGCCTTCAGCGCCACGAAGAAGTCCGTCAACAGGTTCCTCGCGATGTTCCAGTTCTCCGAGGCTGACCTCAAACAAAAGATCGGGAACCTCTCCGGCGGCCAGAAGGCGCGCGTCGCCATGGCACAGTGCCTGCTCTCGGGCGCCTCCGTGCTGCTTCTGGACGAGCCGACCAACCACCTGGACATGTCCAGTACCCAGGTGATGGAACGGGCGCTGCTGCACTTCCCGGGAGCCGTGGTGGTGGTCAGCCACGACCGTTTCTTCTCCGAGAAGATCGCCAACCGGCATCTCGTGTTCGGCAGTGACGGCGCCCAGCCCGGCGAAATCGATGTGCGCGCCGCCTAGGCCGGGCCCTTGAAGTGCCGGCCGCCGTGGCGTAGAAGAGACTAAGGCGCGCAACGGAGCCGCCGTGCCAAGCTCGCAAACCCCGGGGGAGAACCGCCATGGTCCAGACAGTCCAGTCCGCTGACGGAAGCACGATTGCCTACGAGCGAGCGGGGACCGGCCCGGTGCTCATCCTGGTGGGCGGGGCGCTGAACAACCGGCACTCGGCCGCCAACCTGGTGCCCCTGCTGGCGGAGTCGTTCACGGTCGTGAGCTACGATCGCCGGGGGCGAGGGGACAGCACCAACACCCCGCCTTACGCCGTCGACCGCGAAATCGACGACCTTCGCGCGCTCGCTGCCGCAGCCGACGGACCCGTCCATCTGTACGGGCACTCCTCGGGAGGGATTCTGTCCCTCGAGGCGGCTGCGGCAGGTGTCCCGGTCGGGAAGATCGCCGTTTACGAACCGCCTTACCTCACCGGCGGCGGCGATGACTGGCAGGTTTTCGTGGAGAAAGTAGGTGCCCTGGCGGACGGGGGCAACGGGGGCAAAGCTGTCGAGGAGTTCATCCGGCACACTGGCTCCGACTTTGACCCCGGGATGGCCCAGGCGCCCTGGTGGCCGGCATTGGTGGCACTGGCGCCCACGCTGCCCTACGACCTGACGCTCGCGGCCGACGGCGGGGTGCCCGCGGACCGGTTTGCGGGTATCTCCGCTCCCGTCCTCGCCCTGTATGGCGGCGCCAGCGCCGCGTGGGCGGCCGCCTCAGCCACCGCGGTGGCTGCTGCCGTCCAGGACGGACGGAAGGACGTCGTTGCAGGCCAGGATCACGCCGTGGCGCCCGACGCCGTTGCCCCGGTTCTGCTGGACTTCTTCCGCTGACCCCCCTCGAGGTCCGCGAACAAGGCAGGCGTCCCGCCGGCTGCGCTTCGCCGGCGAACGGCGCCGCAGGCGGCGGCCGGGACCGCGGACGAGGCGCGGGCGGCGGATTCGCGGGATAATGAAGTATGACAGAACAGGATCAGGACCGGGATCCCTGGGAGGAGTTCGACAGGCTCAAACCGGCCGGACCGGACCGCGTTGCCGGATTCCCGGGCGGGGAGCCCCAGGGCTTCGGCTTCCGCACTGGTGTGCGCAGCGCGCGGGTAGCCTTTGGGTTCGCCGTCTATGCCCTCGTCCTCGGGACCGTTCTGGTGCTGGTCGGGGCCGTTGCCTTCATCGGCAGCGGCCAGTGGGTGTGGCTCGGACTCATGGTGCTGATCGAGGCAGTCTTTGTACTGGCGTTCACCCGGCTGGTGGCCCTGACACGCAACAGGCGGTCCTCCCGCTGATTCGACGCCCGGCTGACGGCCGAGCCCGCAACCCCTCCCCGTCGGTCCTGCGGGATCAGCTGCGCCCGCCCGGCTACCTGCGGTGCCGCGACGTCACGGCCAGGTAGGCTCCGAGCGCACCCACCCCGCCGTGAACAGGGCCTTGGGGCAGTTCCGCCACCGGTCCGGTTGCACGGAGACGAGCTCCCCGATCGCGTTGATCAGGGCGGCCGTAATGAGTCCTGCCACGATCCTGTTCCCGGCCTTCTCGGCTTCGGCCATGAGCCGGTCCAGCTCGTCGGCCCGGAAGGGGACGTCGAATCCGCCGCGCTCCAGAACGTCCAGCACGCGACGAAGCACGTCGGGTGCGTCCGTCCCGAACCGCAGGGCCTCCCAGCCCAGCTTCTCCCGCCTGTCCGCCAGGGCCTCGGGGCAGAGGAAACCGATGATGAGCCTGCGCGTGAAAGGTGCCAGCTGCGCCGTGAGCTCGAACCCGGGATCCAGCTGCTTGCCCAGGCCGTCCGCCATGACCAGCATCTTGACCATCAGGGCCGTCTCGCGCGGCAGCCGGAGCCGGTGGGAACGCAGCAGGGCTGCCACCTCGGCGATCACGGGGACGATCGGCACCTCGGCCATAAGCACACGGACCAGCTGCCCGCGCAGCACGTCGCTGATGTGGCCGACCATGCCGACGTCGATGATGCCCAGCCGGCCGTCCGCTTCCACGAAGAACTTCCCCGGGTGGGGGTCGGCATGGAAGAAGCCGTCCTCAAAGACCATCTTCAACAAGACATCGCAGGCTTCCACGGGCAGATGACGCCGGCCGACGATGCTCGCCGACGGCGCCAACCGAGGGCGCCAACCGAGGGCGCGCGGAGGGCTGCTAGAGCCAGCCCTTCTTCTTGAAAATGCCGTACATCAGGGCCGCCGTGGCCGCCATGATGACGATTGCCATCGGGTAACCGAATGACCAGTGCAGCTCGGGCATCTTGTCAAAATTCATGCCGTAGACGCCGGCAACGAACGAGGGCGCAAAAAAGATGGCGGCCCAGGAAGAGATCTTCTTGACCTGCTCGTTCTGTTCCGCACTGGCCTCGTTCTGGCGGTTGGCCGTCAGTGTCCCGTCGAGTGTGAGGGCGTTCTGCAGGAGCGCGCGGAACGAATCGGCGCGCGAGATCAGCCGCTCCACGTGGTCTTCGACGTCACGGAGATTGTGCTGCAGTTCCGTGTCAACAGCGTATTTTTCGAATCCCGACCGGAGCCGCTGCATCATCGCCGGGAGCGGGTGGATGGCACGCTGGAACTGGATGACCTCCCTGGCGAGCTCATAGATCCGCCGCGAGACCTTCGGGTCGCCGCTGAAGAGCTGGTCCTCGATCTCGTCGATGTCATTCTCCAGACCGGCGACCACGGGGCCGTAGTCATCCACGACCTGGTCCATGAGCGCGTACAGGACCGCCTCCGGGCCGTGGCACAGGAGGTCCGGGCGGCGTTCGAGCCGACGCCGCACGTGGCCGACGACGGCCGTCTCGGCGTGGCGGACGGTCACCACGAAGTTCCTGCCCGTGAAGACGTGCAGTTCGCCGAACTCCACCGTCTCCGACTCGTCCAGGTACCTGGCGGGCCGCAGCACGGTGAACAGGTTGTCGTCGTACCGTTCCAGCTTAGGGCGCTGATGCGCCGAGATCGCGTCTTCGACGGCAAGTCCATGCAGGCCGAATTCCGCCGCGACGGCGGCCATTTCGGGTTCCGTGGGCCGGTACAACCCGATCCAGGCCATCCCGCCGTGCTTGGTGAGGGTTTCGAATGTCTGCTCGAGGCTTTGCGGTTCGGCGCTGCGGATGCCGTCAACGTAGACGGCGTTGTCGATGATAGTCACCGGGCAATTATCCCGTCCCCGCGAGCGGTTCGGCGCAAGCGGGGCCGGGACCTGCCGGGAGCGCTGTGCCGGACACCGCCCGGCGGCCGCGGCGACGGTGCCTCACCGCGACCGGCCGGGGGTCAGGGCGCTGCCCTGGGCAAGGCGGCCGATGAGCGGTTCCGTGCGGTACTGGATATGCGTATGGAGGGCCAGGACGGTCTCCGTCCGGATCACGCCCTTGATCCGGAGAATGGACCGCAGGGCTGCCTGGAGGTTGTGCGTGTCCGTCGCCACCACGCGGCACCAGACATCGCCGCGCCCGGAAATCTCGTGCACTTCCAGGACCTGGGCGATCAGGCGCAGGGCGCCCACGACGCCGTCGAGTTCCCGGTGGTTCACCTCGATCGTCACGAACGCGACGACGTCGTAGCCCACCGCCTCGAGGTCGATTTCCCGCCCGCCGTCGTGCAGCAGGCCCGAACGCAGCATGCGCCGGACCCGCGACTGCGCGGTGTTCCGCGCGATGCCAAGGGCGTCGCTCAGCTCGCCGATCTGGATCCGGGGATCCCGGATCAGTTCCAGCAGAATCTTCAGGTCTGTGGGGTCCAGACTGTTCAAATCGTCACTCCGGTTCACATCGACAGTCTGAGATTGACTGTTTTGATCAATTTTCGCACAAAAATTCGCCCCACAGATCAGTTCTGTTCCATTCTGTAGGTATCAATATTTCGACCGGGTCGTCCGTTCCCCCACCACAGGGAACATATGCGGCCCGATTTCATGCAAGGGCACGGCAATGACTGTCTTCAGCGAGCTTCGCATGCGCCCGGCCACAGCAGAACGCTGGGGCTGGGACGCATCCACCACCGCGCGCCTGGTCATGGCCGGCGTCGTGATCTTCACGCTGCTGGTCGGCGCCAACCTCGCAACGCCGCTGTACGCGCTGTTGCAGGCCAAGCTCGGCATCACGCCGCTGGATGTCACGGTCGCGTTCTCGGCGTATGTCCTCGCGCTCGTGGCCACCCTCGTCCTGGCCGGACACTGGTCGGACCACATCGGACGCAGGGCGGCACTTGTCCTGGCAGTACTCGTGGGGCTGGCGGGCGGCCTCGTCTTTGCTACTGCGGACAGCCTGCTGGCGCTCTCGACCGGCCGGGCACTGCAGGGGATCGCCGTGGCGCTCGCAACCGGGGCGAGCTCTGCTGCATTGCGCGAACTCCTGCCGAGCCGGCCGGAATGGGCCTCGCGATTCACGCTCCTCGCCTCGGCCGGCGGGGTGGCTGCCGGACCCGCCATCGGAGGAGTGCTGTCGCTCCTGCCGGGGCCCACGTCCACGCCGTACTACCTGCACTCCTTCGTCCTCGCCGCTGTGCTCGTGCCGCTGTACCTGCTCAAGGCCCGGCCCGCCATCAGCCTGCACGCCGGTCCGCAGCCGCTGCGGGTCCTGGCGCCGCGCCGGCCGTCGATTTCGCGTGAGGCGCGGGGTGCCTTTTGGCTGGCCTCGGCGGTGGGATTCCTGAGCTTCACCGTCTTCGGCTTCTGCCTGTCCCTGGCGCCCGGCTATTTCGCCCAGATCGTCCATGCCGATTCGCGGCCGCTGATCGGGCTGCTTGCCGGGTTGACGCTGGGGTCCTCGGCGCTGAGCCAGTTGCTCGCCGTGCGGGGACACTTCGTGGTGCCGGCCGGGCTGGCCGTGCTGGGCGTGTCCGTGCTGCTCATCGCCGCGGCCGCCGCCTGGAGCAGCCCGTGGCTGCTGATCCTGGCCAGTATCGCCGCAGGTGTGGGGCAGGGCGTGTCCTTCCGGACCGTCTTCAACGACGTTGCTGGAAAGGTCGAAGCCGCACGCCATGCCCAGATCATCAGCACCGTCTACGTCATCACGTACCTCGGCAGCGCGTTGCCGGTGATCGGCCTCGGGTTCGCGACGGGGATCCTGGGCCTGCAAACGGCGGTGGCCGGCTTCGTCGTGCTCTGCGCCGCCGCGGCGCTCACGCTGGCCGGCGTGACACTCCGCTCGGCCCTGCGAAACCGGGCCTGACGCAGGCGGTTCTTGCCGGCGGCGCTGCCCCGGGACGCTGCCAGTCGGGGGCGCTGCCGCCCGGCCGGGGCGGCCCTAGTCCGGCAGCGGGCCCTGGTTACCCTGGATGTGGTCGAACACGAGCGTCGTTTCCGTGTGGCCCACCACAGGGTCGGTGGCCAGGTTGTCAAGCACCCAGTCGCGCAGGTCCTCGGTCGTGGCCACGGCGATGTGCAGCAGGTAATCCACGGAGCCGGAGGTATGGAAGGTTGACAGCACCGCAGGGAGATTCGGGACCCTGGAGGTGAACCGGTCGATCTGCTCGCGGTCGTGGGCGCGGAGCCGGACGGCGATGAGGGCCTGGACCGAGCGTCCGATGGCGGACAGGCTGAGCTTGGCTTCGAAACCCTGGATGATTCCCCGCTCCGAGAGCGCCCGGGTGCGCATCAGGGCCGTTGACGGGGCGATCCCCACGAGTTCTGCCAGCTGCTTGTTGGAGATCCGGGCATCCGCCACGAGGGCCGCCAGCAGCCGCTCGTCGATCGCGTCCAGCGGCTCGCCGGAACCCGCTACCGGCCGAATATTCTTCGCACTGCTGCTCACGGTTCCTCCTCGAAGTGTTCTCTATTCATCATAAGCGCCATATTCCGGCGCTTCCATTCATGGGCCCTGTAAAACTCCGAATTATTGCCAGATACTTGCGGCATTCAATGGCGAATAATTCATAAGGAGCAAGGTGCTTTCTCAAGACTCGCTGGCCGTCCACGCCGGCCGGAACGGCCTCACCGAACTGGGCGTGCACGCCGTGCCCATCGATCTCTCCACCACGGCGCCCCTTCCGTCGGTGCACGACGGCGGTCTCGCCTACGAGCACATGGCCACCGGCGGTACACACATGGAGGGCCAGAGCACGGTCTACCAGCGCCTGTGGAATCCCACCGTCGCCCGCTTTGAGGAGGGCGTCGCAGTCCTCGAAGGCACTCCCGAGGCCGTTGCGTTTGCCACCGGGATGGCGGCGCTGAGTGCGGTGCTGCTCGCCGTCGTGGCTGCCGGCAAGAAACACGTCGTGGCGGTGCGGCCGCTCTACGGCGGCAGCGACTACCTCCTCGCCTCGGGGGTGCTGGGCAATGAGGTGACCTACACGACGCCGGAAGGGGTCCACGCTGCCCTCCGCCCGGACACCGGACTGGTGATCCTGGAGACCCCGGCCAACCCCAGCCTGGAGCTCGTGGATATCTCGCGGGTGGCTGCAGCGGCGGACGGCGTGCCGCTCCTGGTGGACAACACCTTTGCCAGCCCGGTGTTGCAGCAGCCATTCAGGCACGGTGCGGCCATGGTGATGCACAGCGCCACGAAGTTCCTCGGCGGGCACGGGGACGCCATGGGCGGTGTCGTGGCTGCGGCTCCCGAGTGGACCACCCGGTTGCGCCAGATCCGCGCAGTTACCGGAGGGATCCTGACGCCTTGGCCGGCCTACCTCCTGCACCGCGGCCTCGCAACGCTGCCGGTGCGGATGCGTGCCCAGCAGGCAAGCGCCGAGAAGGTCGCGGCGGCCCTGGCGGAGCACGGGCTGGTGAAGCGTGTCTACTACCCGGGCCTGCCGGAGTGCGATCCGCAAGGCCTCATCGGCACGCAGATGTCCGGACCCGGCTCCCTCATGGCGTTCGACCTCGCCACTGCCGAGCACGCAGAACGGGTTCCGTCCGCGGTCCGCATGATCACGCATGCTGTCTCCCTCGGCGGGATCGACACCCTCATCCAGCATCCGGCCGGTCTCACCCACCGCCCCGTTGCCGCCGAGGCCAAGCCGCACGCCAGCCTGCTGCGTGTCTCGGTGGGCCTGGAGGATGCGGCCGACATAGTGGCTGATCTCCTCCAGGCGATCGAGGCCACCGGTTAGCGACCCAGCTGCCGAGGTGTGGGCGTCCCCGGACCCGCCGCGCCGGAACCGGGGGCTCCCTGGCGGGCGCGCACCGCGGCGGGATGCACGACGGCGGTGATCACCGCCGTCGTGCAGGCCAGCCCAATGACCGTCAGGGCAAGGGCTGACCAGCCGAGCGACTGGAAGACGAGTCCGCCCGCCCAGCCGATGACGCTTGAGCCCAGGTAATAGGCAAGGTTGTAGAGCGAGGCCGCCTGGGCGCGGCCGCTCGTGGCGATCACCGCGGTCCAGCCCGAGCCGACGCTGTGCGCCGCAAAGAAGCCCCCGGTGAACAGCAGCAGGCCCAGCAGGATCAGCGCCAGCAGCTGCGTCAGCGTCAGCGCGAGCCCGGCCACCATGAGCACCGTTCCGGCGACCAGAACGGCGCGCCGGCCGAACCGGAGGGTCAGTCCCGCGGCCCAGCGGGCCGAGACGGTTCCGGAGAGGTAGGCCAGGAAGATCAGGCTGATGGCGGTGGCGGGGAGGCTGAAGGGTTCCCCGGACAGCCGGAAGCCGAGGTAGTTGTAGACGGCCACAAAGCCACCCATCAGCAGGAACGCCTGGACGTAAAGGGCCAGGAGACGGGGGTTTCGCGTGTGCCCCGCCAGCGTCCGGAGCGCACCTCGGAATCCGCCGGCCGCCGCTGCCGTGAACCCCTGTGCCCGCGGCACTAGGACCAGGAACAGGACCGCGGCGGCGGTGGCCAGGACGGAAACGGCGAGGGCCGCCGCCCGCCAGCCCCACAATTCGCCGACGGGACCGGCCACGAGGCGCCCGGCGAGGCCGCCCAGGGTGGTGCCTGCGACGTAGCTTCCGGCGGCGAGAGCGGCATGGGCTTTGTTGACCTCCTCGTTGAGGTACGCGATCGCGATGGCCGGGATACCGCCCAGCGCCATCCCCTCGAGCATCCGAAGGCCCAGAAGCACCGGGAAGCTGGCGGCCAGCGGGACGGCCAGCCCCAGGACCGTGGCCGCGGAGATGCCCCACATCATGGCGCGGACCCGGCCGATGCGGTCCGCCAGGAAGGACCATGGCAGCACCGTCAGCGCCAGGCCCACGGTGGCCAGGGAGATGGTCAGTGCCGCCTCGGCCGCCGTGACATGCAGGTCAGCGGCCAGGATGGGCAGCACCGCCTGGGTGGAGTAGAGCTGGGCGAAGGTTGCGACGCCGGCGAACGCCAGACCGGCGAGGATCCTGCGGTACGCCTGTGACCCCTTGGCATGCCCCGCCCAGGCCTCAGGGGTGGCCTTGAAGGTGGGGTTGGCGGCGTGCGGCATGGAAAAGCGTGGCATCACATCAGGGTAGATGGTTGGCGAGGTATGCATCCAATGCATGATTCCCATGGCACCGATGTAAAATACGGAACAGTAGGATCCGAAACCCTGTATTCCGGACTCGGGACTCCGAGGCCTGCGCTCCGGAACCTTGGACGCCAGCAGAACGGACGGTGCCGCAGCCATGGACGTGGAGCACAAACAACTGGTTCAGCTTCTGCCGCTCCTACCCGTCCTTGCCGAACTCGGCCGCACCCGGCACGTCACCGGAACCGCCGAGGTTCTGGGCCTGCCGCAGTCCACGGTCAGCCGTGCAATCGCGCGAGCCAGCGCAATCGTTGGCACGGAACTGCTCGTCCGTGATGGCCGCGGGGTGCGGCTGACTCCCGCGGCGGACGCGCTGCTGCCCCATATTGATGCCGCCCTCGCTGGCTTCCAGGCCGGGCTGGACCTCGTCCGGCACGAGTCCGAAGTGGTGCGCGGCAGGATCGCCGTGTCCTTCCAGCACACATTCGGGGAGGCGACGCTGCCCCTGCTGATCAGCGCCTTCCGGAGCCGGCATCCGCAGACGGCGTTTGATCTCAGCCAGGGCGCCCGGGACGGCTGCCTTGCCGGGCTGGCGGCCGGCGCGGCGGATCTGGCCCTGACGGCACCTGTCGCGGCGCCGAGCCGGACCATCGGCTCGGCCGCCCTATACAGGGAGCCGCTGCGGCTCGTGGTGCATCACACGCACCCGTTGGCCGGCCGGAAAAGCGCACGCCTGGCGGACATCCGGCAAGACCCGTTCGTGGCCATGGGATCCGGCTACGGCATGCGCTCCCTGACAGATGCGCTGTTCCGGGAAGCGGGGTTCCGGCCCCGCATCGCCTTCGAAAGCCAGGACGCGCACACCGTCCGAGGACTCGTCTCGGCGGGGCTGGGAGTCAGCATCCTCCCGCCCGGGGGCCCGGCTCCCGGGCGCGGCCAGCCGCCGCACTCCGCCGCGCAACAGGGCGGGCTGGGCTGGGCTGAAGTGGCACTGGAGTCCGGACTCGCCTTCCGCGAGATCGGCCTCGCCTGGCGCGAACGCCGCGGGGCCGCCGACGCCGAACCAGACGCGGTGCGGCTGTTCCGTGAACTTGTGCTCAGCGAGGGCCCTGCCCTCCTTGCCGGGTCTGTGCGGCAGCGCTCGGGGAACTGAGGTCCGGGGCCATGCGGCGAACTCGGCGTGCGAGTGGGCGGCGCGAGCGGGGGAGTGGGGCGCGGCGAGGACGTCAGCCCTGGACGAGGAGCCCGGCCAGGATGTCCGCGACCGGGCCGGAACGCGCCCGCTGCCAGCCCGTTCCCGCCCAGAGGTTCAGCCGCTCGGCATCCCCGGCCGCAGCAGCCGCGGCTCTCAACGGCGCGGTCAGGTGGTGTACGGCCGGGTAGGCGTCCGGAGCGTCGGGGTGGTCCCGGACGAATTCGTTCTCCAGTGCCCGCGCCTGCCGGCCCGTGAAGGCGCGGGTCAACCGGGTCTTGGTGAAGTGCGGGCTGGCCAGGGAGTGCTTGTGCAGTTGCCGGGCGCCGCTTTCATCGGCGCGGAGAAACGCCGTGCCCAGCTGGGCTGCCTGGGCCCCGGCCGCCAGCACGGCTTCCATCCCGGCGGCATCCATGATCCCGCCCGCGGCCACGAGGGGGAGTTCGACGGCGGACCGCACCTGCGCGAGCAGCTCCGCCGTCGTGAGGGACGGCGGAGTGGCGTCCGGCGGGCCCGGTTGGAACGCGGCGCTGTGGCCGCCGGCGTTTGAGTGCTGGACCACCAGGGCGTCCGCACCCTGTCCGGCGGCCTGCAGGGCTTCTGCCGGGCTGGTCACGGTGGCCAGCACAGACGAGCCAGCACGCTTCAGCGCCCGCACCACGTCCGTTCCCGGGAGGCCGAACGTGAAACTGACCAGTTCCACCGGATCCTCAAGGAGGGCATCGATCTTTCCCTGCCACTCGTCGTCGTCGTCGAACCGCAGTGCCGGAAGTGTCACCCCGTACCGCTCGGCGTCGGCGCGCAACTCCGAGCAGTAGGCTTCCAGCCGGGCCCTCACAGCCGGGGACGGCGCCCGCTGTGCCGGGTCCGGGACGAACACGTTCATGCCGAACCGCACCCCGAGGTCCCGGGCGCTGCGGATGTCCGCCTGCATGGCCGGCACGCCCTTGTAACCGGCGGCCAGGAAGCCCAGGCCCCCGGCGGCGTGCACCGCCGCGACGAACCCCGGTGTGGAGGTTCCGCCGGCCATGGGTGCCGCGATGACGCGGGTGCCGAAGAGGGAATGCGACATGGCTCACTCCTAGGTGCGATTCAGTAGGCTTGCCTGGTGACTAATTCTGACATCCCGCCGGCGGCGGAATCCGTTTCCCTTTCCCCACAGCTGGCCGGAGGTACGCCCGGGTCGGTGATCGGCATCGATATCGGCGGCACCAAGACCCGCGGGGTCCGGTTCGAAGGCGGCATGGCCGTGGCCGATGAATCGGTCGGCAGCTCGAACGTCCAGAACGTCAGCCGGGAGGAAGCGGCACGCAACCTCGCTGAGCTGTTCGCCAGGATCGGCGGCGGCGATGTGGCCCGGGTGTACGCGGGAGCCGGCGGGATCGATACCGACGAGGACGCCGCCGCGCTCGCAGCGCTGATCGCACCGCACGTGCCCGGCGCCAGGATCACCGTGGTCCACGACTCCCGCCTCCTGCTGGCCGCGGGCGGTGCCAGCACCGGCGTCGCCGTGATCGGCGGCACGGGCTCGGCCGCCTGGGGCCGGAACAGCCGCGGCGAAGAGGCCCGCGCCGGCGGCTGGGGCTACCTCCTGGGCGACGAAGGCAGCGGGTACTGGCTGGGCCGGGAGGCGGTCCGCCACAGCCTGCGCCGGATGAACCAGGGGCTGGAACCGGACGAACTCACGACGGCGCTGATGGCCTCGTGCGGGGTGGATGACCCCAACAAGCTGATCGCGCTCTTCCACTCAGCCGACACCGGGAGGCGCTATTGGGCCGAGCGGGCCCGTCTCGTGGTCGATGCCGCCACCGCCGGCCACGCGGCGAGTCGGGTCCTCGTGGACCAGGCCGGCCAGGATCTCGCAGCCCTGGCAGTGCAAGCGGTCCGAAAGCTCGGGATCGACGGCCCGGTGATCCTGGGCGGCGGACTGGGCATGAACGTTCCCCGCCTGCAGGAATCCTTCCGCTCCGCCCTGGCCGCCGCGGGGATCACCGACGTCCGCGTCCTGGAACAGGACCCTGTTTTCGGTGTGCTCCAGCTCGTGGCCGAGCAGGGCTGAGCACGCCCCTTGCCTGCGGGCCGCCCGGCCCCCGCTGGGCCGCCGACCGGGGTTAGACCAGTCAGAACCGGCGGCGCGGTTTCAGCGGGACGCCGGGCAGAGGCGGGGCCGGGATGCGGCCCGCCTCGGCGCCTGCGTCCGGGCCGTGTCCGGGGACGAGACCGAACCGCGACTGGGCGGCCGCGGCGTCGGACAGCTCCGCCTGGGCCTCCCAGTCCAGGCGGGACTGCTCCACCTCGGCGTGCGTGCGGACCACGAAGTTCCACCACATGAGCAGTTCTTCCTCGAAGGGCTCGCCGCCCAGCAGGACGAACCGGGTGCCTGGCGCGGCCGCCAGGTCCAGCGTGGCCCGGCCGGAGCCGAGGTAGCCCAAGGGGCCCGGCGGAACCGCCTGGCCGTCCAGGGTCAGGCCGCCGTCGAGCACCAGCACGGCGTGCTCGAAGCCAGGGTTCAACGGCAGCGTGACGTCCCCGTTGCAGCTGACGTCGGCCCCAACGATGGGGGAGTACGTTGTCGCCGGCGAACTGGTCCCGCCGAGACTGCCCACCATCACGGTGGCCGTGAATCCCGGCCCGCTGAGTTGTGGGAGGTCCCGGTGCTGTTCGAAGGCCGGAGCCCGGTGCCGCTCCGCGTCCGGCAGCGCCACCCACAACTGGAGCCCGCGCTGCAGGGGAAGGTCCGGGGTGGACGCCGGTCCGCCGCCGGACTGTCCGGGAAGCACCGCGAATTCCGAGTGGGAGATCCCGCGGCCGGCGGTCATGATGTTCAGCTCTCCGGGGCGGACAATGACGTCGCTTCCCACACTGTCGCGGTGCCGAACGGTGCCCAGAAGCGGCCACGTGACGGTCTGCAGGCCGGTGTGGGGATGCGGCAGGACCGACATGGCCACGCGGTCGGGACCGAAGCTGTCGAGGAAGCACCAGGCGCCCACGGTGGGCAGTCCGCGCTGCGGCAGCGTCCGGGACACGGTCATGGCCCGGATGCCGCCGAGGGGCACCTCCCGGGCGGGCCACAACTGCAGGCACGGGCCGCCGCCTTCGGCGGGGGAGGGCGGGCAGACTTCTTCCATCGGGCGGACTTCGAGGTTGGTCACAGTGAAACTCTAGGACGGAACGGTGCGCTTCGGCAGTGCCGGGCCCACGAGGGGATTCCGGGGCCGGACGCGCGCTGGTCCCGCGCCGCCGCTTTCACGCCGCTACGCTGGACCGATGAGCTTGAACTTCGATACCCGCCCGGCTGCCTACGCCGTCATCATCCGTGAGGGGAACATCCTCCTCGCATACTGGAAGCAGGGCGGCCGCGAAGGCTGGACCCTGCCCGGCGGAGGCCTGGACCTGGCCGAGCACCCCGTGGACGGCTGCCGCCGCGAGATCTACGAGGAGACCGGCTACCACGCGGAGATCGGCGCCCTGCTGGGGATCGACGTCGGGCACTGGCCCGCGGAGATCCGGATCGACGGCGGGGAACGTGACTTCCAGTCGCTGCGGCTTGTCTATGAGGCGCGGATTACCGGTGGGGAGCTGCGCCACGAGGTAAACGGCAGCACCACCCACGCTGCCTGGATCCCCCTGGACGAGGTGGCGCAGCTGAACTGTGTATCGCTTGTGGCCGCGGGCCTCCGGCTCTACCGCGAACGGCCGGTGGACGGAAAACTTTCCTGAACCAGCCACGCGACCGCGGCCGCGCGCGCCGCGGCCATGACGCGCCATGACGCCGCCATGCGGCGGGCCCATGAGCGCGAAAGGCGCCAGTTCGTGCGGTGGCGGGTTCTTCCGGTGCGGCACCCATCCAAAATCGTTGTGCTTCCGAAGCCTTACGGTAGCCGCGGTGCCGCTGACATTCTCCGGGGTGCTGACTACGCTGGGTTCTACCTGCTTTACAGCCAAAAATCAACGCGCATATGATCAGTTGGCTGGACCGCCCGATGTTGCCGCCAACAGTTAGGTAAGACCGGAAATGGCCGAAGCCATGATCGAGTTCCAGAACGTCACCAAGCAGTACCAGGGCGGGCAGCCTGCCGTTGACAGCCTGAGCATGTCCATCGACAAAGGCGCCATCACGGTCTTCGTCGGACCGTCGGGCTGCGGAAAGACCACCTCTTTGCGGATGATCAACCGCATGGTCGAGCCGACGTCCGGGACCATCACCGTCGACGGAGCGGACGTCACGTCCGTGCCGGCGGCGAAATTGCGACGGTCCATGGGATACGTCATGCAGTCCTCCGGGCTGATGCCGCACCGTTCTGTGCTCGACAACATCGCCACCGTGCCGCGACTCAACGGTGTCTCCAAAACCGACGCCCGGCGGCGTGCGCAGGAGCTGCTCGACGTCGTCGGACTGGCCTCCTCACTAGGCAAGCGGTACCCGTCCCAGCTCTCCGGCGGCCAGCAGCAGCGCGTTGGCGTGGCGCGGGCGCTCGCGGCCGATCCGCCAGTGCTCCTCATGGACGAGCCCTTCAGCGCCGTGGATCCGGTGGTCCGCGACGAACTCCAGAAGGAGCTCCTCCGCCTCCAGCGTGATCTGGCCAAGACCATCGTCTTCGTCACCCACGACATCGACGAGGCGACCGTCCTCGGCGACAAGGTGGCCGTCTTCGGCGCCGGCGGGAACCTGGCGCAGTACGCCGCGCCGGAGGAGATACTGCGCGCCCCGGCGAACGACTTCGTGGCATCCTTCGTGGGCCGGGACCGCGGGTTCCGGCACCTGGCTTTCAGCCCCTCCGACGGCGTCACCATCCACCCGGTCCACACCCTCACCAGCGACGAACTCCGCCAAGACGCCGGCTCCTCCGACGAGTGGCGGCTGGTGGTCGACGGCGGCCTGCGCCCCCTCGGCTGGGCCGGCCCCGGCAAGGACTCCTCGATGGTTCCGGGAGGCTCCTTGTTCCGCAAGGGCGAGACGCTCCGGCGGGCCCTGGACGCGGCGCTGTCCTCCCCCTCGGGCCTGGGCGTCGCCGTCGACGCCGACGATAGGGTGGCTGGCGTCATCACAGCCGCCGAAGTGCTGGCCGTCATCGAGTCGGACCGCCGCATCCGGCAAGGCGCGCTCTGATGGAGTGGTTCCTGGCCAACAGCGGGCAGGTCTTCACGCTTGCCGGCCAGCACCTCGTCCTGGCCATCGTCCCGATGGTCCTGGGGCTGCTGATCGCCATTCCGCTGGCGCAGTTCGCGCGGCAGAACCGGGCCCTGCGTTCGGTCGTGCTGACGGCCTCATCGCTGCTCTACACGATCCCTTCCCTGGCGCTCTTCATCATCCTGCCCACGATCATCGGAACCCGGATCCTGGACCCTGCCAACGTGGTGGTGGCGCTCACCATCTACGCGGTCGCACTGCTGGTCCGGGCAGCCCTGGACGCCTTTGATTCCGTCGACGAGGACCTCCGCCAGGCAGCCGTCGCCATGGGATTCAAACCCGTGGCCCGCTTCCTGCAGATCGACCTTCCGCTGTCCCTGCCGGTGATGTTTGCCGGGCTGCGGGTGGTCTCGGTCAGCAACATCTCGCTCGTGAGCGTCGCGGCGCTGCTCGGAATCGGAAACCTCGGGATGCTGTTCACCTCCGGCCTCCAACGCGACTTCGTCACCGAAGTCGTGGTCGGCATCATCGCCATCCTGGTCCTCGCCCTCCTGATGGACGCGGTCCTGGTGCTGGTGGAGCGCGTGCTGACGCCCTGGACACGGGCGGCGGCACCCACGGCCGCACACCAGGCCGCTCCCGCGGAGACGACAGGTCCTGGCGGGGCGCCCCACCGCCTCCCGGAGACGGCCGGAACCCGAGGGGACGCATTATGAGCAACGTCGTTACGGACACGTTCGACTGGCTCGCCAACCCGGTCCACTGGTCCGGCATCACCGGGATCCCGGTACGGCTGGCCGAGCACCTGCAGTACACCGGCCTCGTCATGCTGATCGCCACCGCCATCGCGGTTCCGATCGGCCTGTACGTCGGCCACACCGGGCGCGGACGGGTGGCCGTCGTGGCCCTCGCCGGCGCCCTCCGTGCCCTGCCCACCCTCGGCCTGCTCACCCTGTTCGTCCTGCTGGCAGGCATCGGGCTGATGCCCCCGGTGTGGGCCCTCGTGATCCTCACCGTGCCGCCCCTGCTGGCAGGCACCTACGCCGGCATTTCCAGCGTGGACAGAAATGTGGTGGACGCCGCCCGAGCCATGGGCATGACGGAGCTGCAGGTGCTCTTCCGGGCCGAATTCCCGAACGCGCTGCCGGTGATGTTCGGGGGATTCCGGACCGGGGTGCTCCAGGTGATCGCCACCGTCTCCGTCGTGGCGTACATCAACCTGGGCGGCCTGGGCCGCTACTTGTTCGACGGCCTCGTCCTCTCGGACTTCCCCCAGATGCTGGGAGGATCAATCCTCATCGCTGGGGTCGCCATCGCCGTCGACCTCGTCCTTGCCCTTTTCCAGAGGCTGTTCCTCTCACGGGGAGCATCTTCCCAGCCAAACCGGAGCCAGCAGGCTGCGGTTGATCTCACAGACCCCGTTACCGCGGGGGCTGTTGTTCAAGGAGGTACGTCATGAAGGAACCCCGCCAACGAGTCCTCGGCAGGCGCGCATTCGGCGGCCTGGCCGCCGGAGTAGGCCTGGCCGTGGCCCTGTCCGCCTGCGGAGGCTCGTCCAATCCGCTGAGCTCCGCGCCCGCGTCCGGCGGGTCTACCGCCGGCTCGGGCGGCACGCTGGTGATCGGGTCCGCCGACTTCCCCGAGAGCCAGATCATGGCCGAGGTCTACGCCGGTGCCCTGAACGCCGCCGGCGTCACCGCAACCACCAAGCCGAACATCGGGTCGCGCGAGGTCTATTTCAAGGCCGTGCAGGACGGGTCCGTCGACGTCGTCCCCGACTACAGCGGCAACCTGCTGCTCTACGTAAACAAGGACGCCACGGAGGTCGCGGCCGATGACATCGTCAAGGCACTCCCCGGCAAGCTTCCCGACGGACTGGCCGTGCTGGATGCGTCCAAGGCCGAGGACAAGGACGCGATGGTCGTCACCAAGGCCACCGCTGAGAAGTACAAGCTGAAGTCCATCGAGGACATGGCCAAGGTCTGCGGCGATCTGGTGGTCGGCGCCCCGGCAACCTTCGGCGAGCGGGCCTACGGACTGCCCGGCCTGAAAAAGAACTACAACTGCGAGCCTAAGAAACTTGAGCCGTTCAGCGACGGCGGCGGCGCCGTCACGCTCAAGGCCCTCCTTTCGGACCAGGTCCAGGTGGCGGATATCTACACCACCACGCCGTCCATCCCGGACAACGACCTCGTGGTGCTGGAGGATCCGAAGAACAACTTCATCGCCCAGCAGGTCCTGCCGCTGTACAACAAGGCCAAGATGACGGACGCGGCGAAGGGCGCCATCAATGCCGTGTCCAACATCCTGACCACCGACGACCTCATCAACCTGAACCGGGCCGTCAGCGGAAGCCAGAAGCAGAACCCGAAGGACGCCGCGGCCGCGTGGCTCAAGGACAAAGGGCTGGTCAAGTAGGACCTCCCTGACGGGCTCTCCTTGACAACGACGGCCTGACAACGACGGCTTAACCACAACGGCGGCTTAACCACAACGGCGGCTGCCGGACTCCTTCTGTAGGCAGGGGAGCGCCGGCAGCCGCCGTTGCTGTCTCCGCAGGCGCTGTTCCCGCGCGTGACAGCCGAAACGCCTGTGAGTCATGTCTCAGCGGAAGTACATCCTCCATATGGCATATTTGATGAATGGCAGAATTCAAGCAGTCCACCAAGCTTCATAATGTCCTTTACGACATCCGTGGACCGATTCTTCAGGCCGCCCAGCAGATGGAGGCGGAGGGTCACCGGATCCTTAAACTGAACATCGGAAACCCGGCCCCGTTCGGGTTTGAAGCGCCGGACGCGATCCTGGTGGATATGATCCGCCACCTGCCGCACGCCCAGGGGTACAGCGACTCGCGCGGCATTTTTTCCGCCCGCACCGCAGTTTCGCAGTACTACCAGACCCGCGGGATCCAGAACATCCACGTGGACGACATCTATCTCGGCAACGGCGTCAGCGAACTGATCACGATGTCGCTCATGGCGCTGCTCGACGACGGCGATGAGGTCCTCATCCCCACGCCGGACTATCCCTTGTGGACAGCCTCGGTCGCTTTGGCCAGCGGCAAGCCCGTGCACTACCTCTGCGACGAGGAGTCCGGCTGGCAGCCGGACCTCGAGGACATGGAAGCCAAGATCACCCCGCGCACCAAGGGGATTGTGGTGATCAATCCCAACAACCCCACGGGCGCGGTGTATCCGGAGGCGACGCTCAAGAAGATCGTCGCCCTGGCCGAGAAGCACGGCCTGGTGCTCTTCGCCGACGAGATCTACGAAAAGATCCTCTACGAGGACGCGGTCCATGTGAACATGGCTTCCCTCACCGGTGACGACGTGCTGTGCCTGACCTTCAGCGGGCTGTCCAAGGCGTACCGCGTGTGCGGATACCGGGCGGGCTGGATGGCCATTTCGGGTCCGAAAAAGGACGCCGCGGACTACCTCGAGGGCATCAACCTGCTCGCTAACATGCGCCTGTGCGCCAACGTGCCGGCGCAGCACGCCATCCAGACGGCACTCGGCGGCTACCAGAGCATCAACGACCTGATCCTCCCGGGCGGACGCCTGCTCGAACAGCGCAACAAGGCCTACGACATGCTCAACGCCATACCGGGCGTAAGCACGCAGCAGGCCAGGGGCGCCATGTACCTCTTCCCGAAGCTTGACCCCGAGATCTACCACATCCGCGACGACGAGAAATTCGTGCTTGATCTGCTGCGCGAGCAGAAGATCCTGGTCTCGCATGGCCGCGCGTTCAACTGGGTCCGGCCGGACCATTTCCGGATGGTCACCCTGCCGCTCGTGAAGGACCTTGAAGAGGCGATTAACCGCATGGCGGACTTCCTGAGCCGGTACAAGGGGAACTAGCCTGAGGGCAGCAGCGCAGCACGGGCGGATGCCCCCGGCAAAGGCTGCCCGAACCGGAAAGAGGCCCTCCATGGCAGACGCTGTGAACTTCGACAAGCACCCCTCCGAAACCCTCCTTGCCGGAAAGGGATTCAAGCTCAAGGACTGCGATCCGGATTCCACCCCCGGCTACCCCGGGGACAAGCAGGACGGCGAGATGCTGCTGGAAGAACTGGACGGCAAGCTCGCCCAGCTCCAGGAGCAGCTTTTCGCGGAGTCCCGGTTCGGCGGCACCAAGCGTATCCTGCTGGTCCTGCAGGCCATGGACACCGCCGGCAAGGGCGGCATCGTCACGCACGTCATGGGTGCCATGAATCCGCACGGTGTCCAGCTGAAGTCCTTCAAAGCGCCCACTGCCGAGGAAAAGTCCTACGACTTCCTTTGGCGGATCGAAAAGGAAGTGCCCGCGGCCGGTATGGTCGGGGTCTTTGACCGCTCCCACTATGAGGACGTCCTGATCCACCGGGTGCACCGCTGGGCCAACCCCGAAGAGCTTGAGCGCCGCTACCTGGCCATTAACGAATTTGAAGCCCGGCAGAGCTCGGCCGGTACCAGGATCGTCAAAGTCATGCTCCATATCAGCCGCGACGAGCAGAAGGAACGGCTCCTGGCCCGGCTGGATGACCCGGCCAAAATCTGGAAGTACAGCAGCACGGATCTGAAGGAACGAGCCTTCTGGAGCGACTACATGGACGCGTACCAGAAGGCGTTCGAGAAGACGGGCACCGAGGTCGCCCCGTGGCACGTCGTGCCGGCCAACAAGAAGTGGTTCGCCCGGATCGCCGTCCAGCAGCTGCTGCTGGACGCGCTGGAGGGGCTCAAGCTGCAGTGGCCCGTTCCGGAGCTCGACGTCGGTTTGGAACGGGACCTGGTCGACCGCTCCTGACCGGCTGCCGCTAGCTTTCTTTTGCGGCCTGGTCGCGGGCGGCAGCGAGGCGCTTGCGGGCGCCTTCGAGCCATTGTTCGCAGCGCTTGGCCAGCGCCTCGCCGCGCTCCCACAGGGCAAGCGATTCCTCGAGGCTCGCTCCGCCGGCCTCGAGTTTGCCGACCACGCCGATAAGTTGCTCGCGGGCGTCCTCGTAGCTCAGACCGTCGATGTCGGCGTTCGGATGTGTCTCGGCAGGCATGTGGTGCTCCTTGGCTGTGTCCCGGAGGGCCGGGGGTCCTTCGATGGTGATCTGTGGTGGTGGTCTCTGGTGGGGTCCGGCCGTGTTCGGGGGTCAGTCCCCGGAGGGCTCCTGGCCGCCGGTGGACTGTGCGGTGAACCTGCCGCCGGCCACCCGGACCGTCAGGTCCGTCCCCGACGGCGCCTGGGCGGGATGCCGCACAACCTCCCGGCCTGCGCCGGGCATGTCCCCGCCGTCGGCAAGCTGGACGACGGCGTAGCCGCGGTCCAGCGTCTTCTGCGGTGAGAGCGCGCGCACCTGCGCTTTGAGGTGCACCAGCTGGTCCGCGGCCCGCACCACGGCGGTGCTGATGGCCGAGTGCGACCGGACTTTGAGCCGCTCGAGGTCGTCGTGGCGCTGGCTGATCATGACATCCGGGGACAAGAGCACCGGGCGGGACCGCAGCGACGCGAGCCTGTCGGTTTCCCGCTCCACGAGCCGGGTCGCTCCGCGCCGGAGCTGGTCCCGCGCCTGGCGGACCCGGGCGAGTTCCTCGACCACATCGGGGACGATCCTCTTCGCGGCGTCGGTGGGGGTCGAAGCCCTGAGGTCCGCCACGTCGTCGAGGATGGGCCGGTCCGCCTCATGGCCAATGGCGCTCACGACGGGCGTCACGGCGTCGGCGACGGCCCGGATGAGTTCCTCGTTGCTGAACGGAAGCAGGTCCTCGAGGGCGCCGCCGCCGCGGGCAATGACAATGACATCGACGTCGGGATGGGCGTCCAGCTCCCGGAGGGCCCCGATGACCTGCGCGACCGCGGTGTTGCCCTGGACGGCGACTTCGCGGATCTCGAATTCGACGGCAGGCCAGCGGAGGGCCGCGTTGCGCAGCACGTCCTTTTTGGCATCGGAATCGCGGCCGGTGATCAAGCCGATCCGGTGCGGGAGCAGGGGGAGGCGTTTCTTGCGGGAGTCGGCAAACAAACCTTCCGCCCCCAGCGCGTGGCGCAGCCGTTCGATCCTGGCCAGCAGATCACCGAGACCCACAGGCCGGATGTCTTTCACCGACATGCTGAGCCGGCCCGTCTTCAGCCAGAATTCTGCCTTGAGCAGTGCCACGACACGGGAACCGCGTTCCAGCGGTGTCTCCTGGCGGTCCAGGACGTTGGTCCAGACGGACGCCGGGAGGGAGATCTCGGCGTCGATGTCCCGCAACGTCAGATAGGCGTTGCTGCCGCGCCGGTTAAGCTCGATGACCTGGCCTTCGACCCAGGCGGAGGGCGCACGGTCGATGTGCATCTTGAGCTTTTGGGACAACAGCTGCAACGGCCAGGGGTCGTCCGGGCTCGTTTCCGCCGCGGTGGCCGGTACCGTGCTGGCTGCCGTCACGTCGTCAGACATGCCTGGGCCGCATGGCGGAGAGTGCCTGATGCATCTGTGTGGGTGTCCTTTGCCGGGGCCGGGCCGCCGGACGGCACCATCCCAGTGGGAGGACCGGCCGGCAGCTGGATCTTGTCTGCTTCAACTCTATCCATAGCTCTACCACCGGGCCCCGACTTTCCGGGTCGCGGGGGCGCCCCCGTAGGATGGCCGTATCCCAACAACCACCTAGGACTCTCTCTTGCGCACCTTTGTCTCGGCCGCCGCTGTACTTATCGGGCTCCTGATGGCGGCGGTGGCCGGTCCCGCCGTGTGGGTGGACCGCAACATCGTCCAGGAGGACGGTTTCGTCGCCCTGACCAGCCCGCTGGGCAAGGACCCTGCCTTTCAGCAGAGGCTGGCCGCGGCCGCGGTCGACAGCCTCGGTTCCGGCGACCAGATTCCGGAAGCCCTGACGGAACTTGTCCGGCCGGTCCTGGAGAAGGCCGCGCAGTCCCTGACCGGCCTGCCCGGCTATTCCGATGCCTGGGCGGAAACCCTGCGCAAGAGCCACCGTTTGAGCTTCGCCGGTCCCGGCAGCCTTCCGCCGCAGGCCGACGGCGCCACCTCGCTCACCCTGGACGTGGCGCCCTTGGTGGGACTCGTGGCGCAGCAAATCTCTGACGCAACCACGGTGCCGCTCCAGGCGCCGGACCAGGTGCTGATCCACATAGGCCAGTCCAACCAGCGCCAGCTCATCGACCGGGTCGCGGCCTACACGCCAATGGGCTCCGCTGTGGCGCTAGGGGCTGGCATCGCGTTCGTGCTGGCCTTCGTTGCCGCCCGTCGGAGGTGGACGGTCCTTGCCGGGACGGGTGCGGGCGCGCTGGTCCTGGCCGGTGCGTGGAAGCTGGCCGGTGATGCCGCAGGCCGTGCCGTGGCCGGGACGTCGAGCGGCAATGAGGTGGCGGAGATCTTCAAACGCGAGTTTGTCGCAGCATCGACGGCCAGTTTCGACCAATGGACGCTGGCCGCCGCGGTGGCCGGCGGTGCCCTGCTCGTCACCGGGATCCTCGTGCGCGCCGTCAGCGGCCGCCGACGCCGATAGCCGCCGGCATTTCGAACACCGGTAGCATGGGGACATGACCACGACCGCTGTTTCCGTTCCCATGCCATCCGTCCCGCGCCGGCGGCGTTCGCCGGAGGACGTGCTGGCGGCGGCGCCCGTTGCCGGACCCAAGAAGGTGCTCCTGGCGGCACCTCGTGGCTACTGTGCCGGCGTGGACCGCGCCGTCATCGCGGTCGAAAAGGCCCTGGAGCATTATGGTCCCCCCGTCTACGTCCGCAAGCAGATCGTGCACAACGTCCACGTGGTGTCCTCGCTCGAGGAAAAGGGCGCGATCTTCGTCGATGAGACCGACGAGGTCCCTGAGGGCGCCCTGGTGATCTTCTCGGCGCACGGTGTCTCGCCGGCCGTTGTCCAGTCCGCCGAGGACCGCGGCCTGCGCACCATCGACGCCACGTGCCCGCTCGTGACCAAGGTGCACCGCGAGGCCGTCCGCTTCGCCAAGGACGACTACGACATCTTGCTGATCGGCCACGACGGCCACGAGGAAGTCGAAGGCACAGCCGGGGAGGCCCCCGAGCACATCCAGATCATCAACGGCCCGCATGAGGTCGACAAGGTCACGGTCCGGGACCCGGAAAAGGTCATCTGGCTCTCCCAGACCACCCTGAGCGTGGACGAAACCATGGAAACGGTGCGGCTCCTCAAGCAGCGGTTCCCCACCCTGCAGGATCCGCCCAGCGATGACATCTGCTATGCGACGACCAACCGCCAGGTGGCGATCAAGAAGATCTCGCCCCAGGCAGACCTCGTAATCGTGGTCGGGTCCGCGAATTCCTCGAACTCCGTGCGGCTCGTGGAGGTGGCGCTGGAGTACGGGGCGAAGGCCTCCTACCGAGTGGACTTCGCCAACGAGGTGGACGAGTCCTGGTTCGAGGGTGCCGCCACCGTCGGCGTGACCTCGGGTGCCTCTGTCCCGGAAGTCCTCGTCAAAGACGTGCTGCGGCTCCTCGCCGACTACGGGTACGGCTCGGTCGAGGAAGTCGTCACAGCCGAGGAAGATCTGCTCTTCTCGCTGCCGAAGGAGCTGCGCGCCACGCTGAAGCAGGCCGGCGACGTGACCCGCGCCCTTGGCGGCCGCGGCACCCGCCCGGAGCACTCCTAGCCCTCCCGCCGCCGCAGCCGGGCGACCCGTCACACCGTCGGGCGTCGCTGCCGTCCCCCCGTGGTGCGGCAGGCGGGGGCGGTGCGGCTGGCGCGTCAGGCTGCCGACTCTTCGGGGCGCTCCGCGGACCCGTCCCCGCCCCGGACCACGGATTGCAGTTCCCCGGACTGCAGCTCCGGTGCCGCCACCGAACGCGGTGTCACTTCGACGGCGGCGGGCGTTGCCAGTCCGGCAGCGTCGAGGGCGTTGAGCTTCCTGGCGGTGGGCAGCACCCGTGCCTCGAGCGTGCCGACCATGGAGTTGTAGCGGTCCACCGAGGTCTTCAGCGAGGCTCCCAGCTTGGTGACGTTTTCGCCCAGCGTGCCCATCCGGTCATAGAGCTGCCGGGCCAGTTCGAAGAGTTCCCGGGCGCTGTCCGTCAGCACGTCCTGCCGCCACGTGAAGGCGACCGATTTCAGCACCGCCAACAGGGTTCCCGGCGAGGCGAGGACCACGTTTTTGGACAGCGCGTAGTCCAGCAGCGCCGGGTCCGCCGTGAGCGCAGCCGCCAGGATCGACTCCGCGGGCAGGAAGCAGACGACGAGCTCGGGGGAGTTCCCGGGGATGTCCCAGTACTTCTTGTTGCCCAGTGCATCAACGTGGGCCTTCAGCGCCTTGGCATGCGCGGTGAGATGCGCCTGCTGGCCGGTGGACGCCTGGCCGAGCTGCAGGCTGCCCGACGACGTGCCCAGCTCCTGCGCGGCGAGGTAGGAGGCCAGCGGGACCTTGGCGTCGACGACGAGCTGCTTGTCTCCGGGCAGCAGCACTACAAGGTCGGGGCGGAGGCTGTTGTCGGCGGCGGCGCTGTGCAGCTGCTCATGGAAGTCGACGTGACGCAGCATCCCGGCTGCCTCGACCACCCGCCGCAGCTGCACTTCGCCCCACTGGCCGCGGGCGCTGTTCGACCGCAGGGCGGACTCCAGGGCGTGCGTTGACCGCAACAGCTGCTCATCGGAAAGCCGGGCCTCCTGGAGCTGTTGGGCAAGCTGCCCGTACTGCTCCAAGCGGTCGCGCTCGAGCAGAGACACCTGCTGCTGCACGGCGGTGAGCTTCTCCGCCACCGGAGCGAGCGCGCGCAGCACACTGCCGTCCTGTGTCCGTGCCTCGCCCAGTTCCCGATTCTGGGCCCCGAGGAGGCGCCTCTCGGCGTCGGCAGCGGCGAACTGCGCGCTGACCTCGGACAGGCGGGCCGAGACGGCGTCGAAGTCATGTTCCACAGCCAGATAGCGACGGCGGAGCACGAGATAGGCGGCGGCGGCGCCGGCCACGGCGCCCACCACCAGCATGAGCAGGGCAAGAATCAATGCAAAAGCGTCCATGGCTTCACTCTGGCACGCCCCTGTGACAATTCTGACGCCGACGCTCTCCGGCGCCGGCGCCGTCCAGCCTCCCGCTCACCCGCGCCGGGCCGTACGCGCTGGACAAGGGGCCGCGGAGATCCCCGGCCGCAGCGGGTAGAATAAGTAGCCGTGGCTCTTACTATTGGCATCGTCGGACTGCCCAACGTCGGCAAATCAACTCTTTTCAACGCACTGACCCGCAACCAGGTGCTCGCAGCGAACTACCCGTTCGCCACGATCGAGCCCAATGTCGGCGTCGTGAACCTGCCGGACCCCCGGCTCGAGAAGCTGGCCGGCATCTTCGGCTCCCAGCGACTGCTGCCCGCCCCGGTGTCCTTCGTGGACATTGCCGGGATCGTGAAGGGCGCGTCGGAAGGCGAAGGCCTGGGCAACAAGTTCCTCGCCAACATCCGCGAGGCCGAGGCCATCGCCCAGGTCGTCCGCGTGTTCGATGATCCCGACGTCATCCACGTCGACGGCAAGGTCGATCCCCGCTCGGATATGGAGACCATCAACACCGAGCTGATCCTGGCCGACCTCCAGACGATCGAAAACGCCATTCCCCGGATCGAAAAGGAAGTCAAGATCAAGAAGCGGGAAGCCGCCGAGCTTGCCGCCATCAAGGCAGCCCAGGCGGTGCTGGAACGCGGCGACACGATCTTCGCTTCGGTCAAGAGCGACAAGCTCGAGATGGAGCACCTCAAGGAGCTCAGCCTCCTGACCGCCAAGCCGTTCATTTACGTCTTCAACGCGGACGACGGCATCCTGGGCAGCCCGGAGAAGCAGGAAGAGCTGCGGGCCATGGTTGCCCCGGCGGACGCCATCTTCCTGGACGCCAAGCTCGAGTCCGATCTCGTCGAACTGGACGAGGAGGAGGCCCGCGAAATGCTGGAGATGAACGGCCAGGACGAATCCGGGCTCGACCAGCTGGCGCGCGTGGGCTTCCACACCCTCGGGCTGCAGACCTACCTGACGGCAGGACCGAAGGAAACCCGCGCCTGGACCATCCACCAGGGGGACACAGCCCCGCAGGCCGCCGGTGTCATCCACTCGGATTTCCAGCGCGGCTTCATCAAAGCCGAAGTTGTCTCCTTCGACGACCTGCTCGAAGCCGGCTCCATGGCCGAGGCCAAAGCCCGCGGCAAGGTCCGCATTGAAGGCAAGGAATATGTCATGGCCGACGGCGACGTGGTGGAGTTCCGCTTCAACGTGTAGCTCCTGAGCTTCCTTAGGCCTTGTGCGATGGCCGCTAAGAACACGTGTTCTTGGCGGCCATGAGCTTTTGCGACCGGGCGCCGAGCCAAAAATGTTGCCGCCAGCATTTTGCCGCTTGGGGCGACCGGGTCACGCGCCCCGAAAGATTGACGCGTTGTTTTTCTAGGACCCCCTTATCCTTCCCAGATTCGAATAGGGTTCGTTGCAGCTGGGTCGACGGGCCTAGTGCATTTGGGATGGGGGAGCCCTATGACGTCTGACTTTGCATCGCAGCGATTTGGGTCAGGGAGAGATGACACCGTTAGGCGCGTCGGAGTGAATGAGCGGGTCGCTGGTCAAGCCGTAATGGAGAAGCTGATGGCCGATCGGCTGGGGATGCCGCGTCGGTCCTTCATGGGTCGTGTTTTCGGCGCCGACCCGCTGACTCCGGACAATTACCCCTGGTACAAGGGTGCTCTCGGGGAAATAGCAGTAGGGCAGATCCTTGAACGATTAGGTCCGGACTGGACGGTCCTGCACGCCGTGCCGGTTGGTGCAGGCGCGTCCGACATTGATCACGTGCTGATAGGTCCGGGCGGCGTGTTCACTCTCAATACCAAGAACCACACCGGGCAATCCGTTTGGGTTGCAGGCCGGACCTTGATGGTGTCCGGCAAGAAACAGCGCCATCTCTACAACGCCAGCCACGAAGCCGCCCGTGCCGCGAAACTTCTCACCCGCGGAGTCAACGCGGCTGTCGAGGTCACCGGGGTCGTGGTCGTCGTTGCCCCGAAGAGTATGATCGTCAGGGAGAGACCCTCCGAGGTTGCTGTGGTCACTGACCGGCAGCTCCTTCGGTGGCTCAGTGACCGCCCGATCGTTCTCACGCCCCGGCAGGCAGCGGCGATCACAGCCGCAGCCGCACAACCCGGAACGTGGCACCGGAATCCACCTGCAGCGGCAGACCCTGCGCTGCTGCAACACGAATTCGCCAGACTTCGATCCCGCGTGGACAGCGCGCGACGTCGCCGCGCGGGATGGCTCCTAGCCCTTCTCGTCGGGGGCCCGCTTGTCCTGGCGACGCTTTCTGCCTACTTCTGACGGCACACCCATTGGAACGCTCCAACCATACGCCGAATCTCGCAACCAACGGTGAATAAGCCGCCCAACCCGACAAGTTTCGAGACGTTGTGTAGGGCGGCCAGGGGTGTTGCGGCCAAGGTACCTTCACCGGGCAGTTGCGGGGGCGGCGCCGTTCTTGCCTGGCGTTGGATCCACTCTGCGGGCGCGTCCGCAGAGGACGACTCAACGTCACACTGCCCGGCGAAGCCCGTAGCCGTAATTCGATTAGAACAGCGGCCAGGGCACCGCCGACATCTCACCGCTCGGAGCCGGAAACTGCCCTGCCAAGCGCAACCGGGCGCAGCGCGCGGCGAGCGATGCGATTTCTTCGGCACTGAGCAAGTCCGCCAGGTTTCGGCCCAGCCCGCCGTGCAGTCCTTCACTGACGCGATCGATGCCGTCGCGTTCCTCGGCGGTCAGGGCGTCTCCTATCCATCCCCACAGCACCGTGCGCAGCTTGTGGTCACGGTGAAAGGTGAGCCCATGATCCACGCCGCGCCGGTGTCCGTCCGTCATGGCAAGAATGTGGTCGCCCTTGCGGTCGGCGTTGTTGACGACCATGTCGAACACCGCCATGCGTCTGAGCGCTGGCGAGTCTTCGTGAACGAGGGCGACCATCCGTCCGTCCTCATCTCGTCCCTCGAGGACGCGTTTCCAGCCCGTCTCCGGCACCTGGTCCGTCGCGACCAGGTTCACGGCGTTTTGGGCGGGGTCTTGCTCCTGCCAGAGCTGCACCATTCCTTCGCCCATCGGACCATCGCGCAGCCAGGTGTGCGGCACGACGTCCCAGCCGAAGGCCTGAGAGACCAGATATGCGGCCACCTCCCGGTGAGCCAGGGCGCCGTCGGGAAAATCCCACAGCGGACTTTCGCCCGCTATCGGCTTATAGACCACCACCACGTCGCCGATGCTGCCCAAAAATGTGGCGTTTGAGGCCGTCGTGATGCGGCCGGTGAGCGTCAACTCGGCGGTCACGAGGTCCGACGCCGGCATCAGACCTCGGGAAGGGTGCAGATGTGCCCGTCGGCGTCTATGGGGTAACCGCAGAGCGGGCATGCCGGACGCCCTGCGCCCACGATCTCCCGGGTGCGCTTGGCGAACGCGCGGGCGGTGCCGACCGGCATTCGCACCAGCAGCATTTCGGCCGCATCAGCGCGGTCCTCATCCAGCGATTCGTCGTTGGCATCGGCATCGGCATCGGTGATGGGGTAGGCCTCAATGACGACCTGGGCCGTGGTTGGGTCCCACCCTAAGCTCATGGCGCCGGTGCGGAACTGCTCCTGAACGGCCTCGAGCTGGTCATTGTCGACAAGTTCAATGGGAGTATTCGTGGGAACGCTGAAGGGGTTGCCCTCGACGGTGATGAGCTGGTCGAGAATTTCGTCGATCTTCTCCGCGAGCAGAGCCGACTGCTGCTTCTCCAGGGCAATACTCACGATCTGCGTCCCTGCGCGCACCTGCAGGTAGAACGTGCGCGCGCCCGGAAGGCCAAGGGTCCCAACGACGACCCGATCAGGCCAGGCAAACTCGTGAACACGTGTAGGCATGTCAGTATTTTAGTCACATGTGGTTCATGGCGCCTTCTGCCCTGCACCGCCGCCCACCGGCGCGTCGCCGGCGTGGATGCCGTGCGACAGCCACGACAGATCACCCGCGTCGGTGTTGGTCGCGTAGACGCTCGGACGACTGGCGCCGTAGCGCACGATCGATACGGAGGCCGGGCCCACGTTAATACGCTGGAACAGGTCAAGGTGCATGCCGAGCGCGTCGGCGAGGATTGACTTGATGATGTCACCGTGACTCACCGCCACCCACAAGGCCTCTGGCCCGTACTCGGCTTCGAAGGCTGCATCGTGGCGTCGAATCGCTGCCACCGACCGAGCCTGCATCGCGGCCATGGATTCACCGCCGGGAAAGACGACGGCGGACGGTTGCGACTGCACAACCGGCCACAAATCCTCGGTCGCGAGTTCACTGAGCGTGCGGCCCTGCCACTGGCCGTAATCGCACTCGGTGAGATCGAGATCGACCGGCGCGTACGGCCTGCCCGCCTGGCGGTCGAGGATGAGCCGGGCGGTCTGCTGGCAACGCTCAAGAGGGCTCGACACCACCCCGACTAAGGGCACTGGTGCGAGCCGGTCTCCAGTCAGGGCCGCCTGGTCGCGCCCGATCTGGTCCAGTCTGACGCCGACGGCGCGGCCGGCCAGCAGTCCAGTGGCATTGGCTGTGGTGCGGCCGTGCCGCACGAGAATAACTGTCGCCATCCACCCAGCCTAACCACCCGCTCGATGGCGGTGTGAACCGTACCGGGTCGCGCGTCGAACCGGCAGATAAAGCACCGGCAGAACCCTTCAAGCGCGCCGACGCGCGCAAAGCGGCCCGGACGGACTCGGCACGCGCTGACCAGCTCGCCGCTCATGGGTAAATCGTAGTAGCAGAGTCGCCTAATTCATCCCGGCCGGAGTCGGCAGGTGTCACCCCGGCTGCTGCGCTCAGTCTGCGCGGACGGTGGCTCCTGCCGGGTGAGTCCTCCTGAACGACACCGCTGAGACGTACTACTGCCTCGGGGGCCTGCCCGCTCACGCCCTATCCTCACCGCCGAGCCGGACGGGCCGGCCGTTTACCGGTTGCAGGGCGAAACACTGGACCGGGTCGGAAAGTGGACGTGGAGCAACCTCTCGCTGTGCAAAAAGAGGTACACCTTCAGTGCCGCGAACACTGCGAACGGTCTGCACATGGACCCTGGACGGGGATAAGGCCATGACAGTCGCATGTTTCCGAGCTCGGCGCGATTGATCGTCCAGCCGCTGCGGGGTGAGTTGAACGATCTCCTCTGCTGGTGGAACGACGCCATCGCCACAGTTCGGTCCCGGGAAACAGTGGCCGGACAAGATCAATCCCGGCCGCCCGCCCCGTAGGACGACTTCGGGGCTGTTTCGTTAGGCTGAGAAGATGCCCTACGGAATTCGCCAAGCAACACCAGCTGATGCTGACGCAATCGTCAGGATGCACACCACTGCACACGAGGAATGCTACGGTCACCTGTTCCCCCGGCGCTGTTCGCCGCCCGCCGGGACAGCATCAGGGAACGCATAGACCAACGCGGCCCGTTCCTGGCCAGCAAAGATCCCCGGCTCGTAGCTCATGATGAGGCCGGCGAGGTGGTGGGCTGGCAGATGCCGGCCCGGCACGGGACCCGGATATGGCGGGCGTCCCGGAGCTCTACAGGATCTATATCTTGAGCCGTACCTACGGTTCGGGTCTCGGCACCCGGCTGATGGAAGCCGCCATCGGCGACACCCCGGCCTACCTCTGGGTACTCGAGGACAACCCCCGCGCCCGAGCCTTCTACCGAAAGTCGGGATTCAGCCCTGACGGGGCACGCAAGGTCCTGGCACGGGACTGGGGTGAGCTGCCAGAAATACGGCTGGTCCGCGGCTAAGACGCAACGGCGTGACGGCGCCCGGTACGGGATCCCCATTCGGGATGGCTGAAGTGGGCGGCCTGCAGATTGAGTTGGCACGGTGCCTGCACCATGGCGGGGCCTTGAAGTGAAAGGTTTGGCTACTGCCCGGGACGGTTGGGAATGTCGGCGTCCCTCGTCAGGTCTGCTCCCTCGTTCAGGGGCAGCGCTTCGATGGCGGGGTCCCGCACCAGTGCCGATACGAGGTCATGGCTGCCGGCGACCACCGTGGAGTCGAAGTCTATTTCCGTCACCATGACCCAGTTTCTGTCCGCCGGCCACAGGATGTTCGGTAACTGCGGGAATTGCGGGGAATGGTGCCAGGGCGCTTAATTCACCCACCCGGGGTGACGGTAAAACTGTGGCGCAGCATTGAAAAGGTAGTGGGCGCGCCCCGGCAGGTTCAGTGTTTCTCCGTTGACCACCTCTGCCGGTAGAAGGCCCGAACCGGGTCCGCTGTCCAAGGCGGCAGAATCGGAAGCATTTCTCACGGCGGTCCAGTCGTCTGAAAAAGTGAGCTGGGCATAGCCGATGGAACTTGTCAGGCCTCCCCATCCTTCCCATATGGCGGACACGCCCTTGGTTGGCGTGGAGGTGTGTTCACAGAGGCCCGCAGCCACCGCCGCCAGTGTGCCCGGTGCGAGGTTGCCGGTTAGGGGTTCCGAATAACGCCAGCCTTCGCTGTCCAAAATTTCCTGCCGGCTCGGTGCTTGCCCAAGGAGTCGGTGGAATTGGGCCAACGGGTGCATCTTGGTCCCGAACGCTCGCGCCACGACAGACCAGCGGACCTGTTCCTCGTCGAGGGGGAAGACATCCGTTCGGGGATGTCCGTGCCAGGTGCCGGTGTTCTGCGGGCGGTCCCTCGTCACCGGATGGAAGATCCTGGCGTAGGCGGGGAATCCCCGTGGCACGACAGCGTGCACGTCATGCCACACGGTATCCATCAATGGCTGCGGTGGACCGGCGCGACGAGGTCTGCCAGGTGATTGACGATTCAGGGGATGCGGACGAAGCAATCCGTCGCCTGGGTCAACGGCTGGGCGTGGGAGCACTGGGCAGCCGTGTCGTCCTCGACATGCAGGTCAGAACATTCACCCGGGACCAGCGTCAGGCCATCGTTTCCCATGCAGAAGAACTCAGATCAAGGTTGCCCGATGGGCGCTGGGCTGGGTGCGACACGACTATCCGCGCAGCCCCCAACGCGCCGCATCACCGTTTGGGCCGCGAACCATGGCAGCCCGGGCGTTTTGCATCGCCGTGCGCGACCCCGTCCCCAAAGTGTCCGTTGCGGGCTCCCAAATGGACGCTGCCGGCTTCGCCCTCTAAGCGCTCATGCGTAGATTCCCGCTACAACGTGTGCTACGAAGCGATTTCTCGGTCATCCGCCAAGTAATGGACGATTAACTCGACAAGCCCCGATTCTTGAATCGGGGCTTCTCTGTGTGCGGCGCCCTTATCGTTTCGATCGCTGGCCGTCAATGATTCTGTGGAATTTAGGCTGGAGTGAGCTCTCAAATGTTGCAGCTCGGTAACGAACTTTACAGGCGGTCAACTTTCGTCCCCGACTGCGGCATTTCGGGTTTACGCTTCATGCCATGTGAGACGGGCCACACTGCCGCTGGGGGAGTGTGGACGTCTGTCTGGCGCCAACGGTGCCGGTCTCATCCACACCACAGAAACAAGGAGGCGGAATGCGCTTGGGTCGTATTTCCAAAGCAGTGGGCGTGGCAGCAGTAGCTGCCATCGCCCTCAGCGCCTGCGCGGGCAGCAGCGGCGGGACATCCCCGGCCACTGCGGCAGCAGCAAGCAAGCAAGGCGGATCGGCAACGGTAGTTGAGGTCAATGCATTCAATACGTTCAACCCCAATACGGCCGACGGCAATACTGATATCAACTCCAAGATCAGTTATGCGACTCACTCCGGCTTTTACTACATCGACAACAAGTTGAACGTTGTGCACAACGATAAGTTCGGCAAAATGGAGAAGACCTCCGACGATCCGCTGACGGTCAAGTACACCATCAACGACGGCGTGAAGTGGTCAGACGGCACGCCCGTGACCACGGCGGACCTCCTGCTGCAGTGGGCCGCCTTCTCCGGCTACTACGACGATGCCGATCCGGCGGCCAAGACGGGAACCTCCTACTTCTCCTACGCCGGCGACACAACGGGCCTGGCCCTAACCGACTTCCCGGAGCTCAGCGCCGATGGCAAGTCCATGACCCTGAAGTACTCGAAGCCTTTCGCTGACTGGGAAATCGCACTCGGCGGCCCCGGCATCGACGTCCCGGCGCACATCCTGGCCAAGAAGGCGGGCCTGGCGGATACGAAGGCATTCGTCGACCTCCTCAAGAGCATGCCCCGCGGCGATGCCAAGGCTCCCAAGCCGGCTGACGCCAAGATGCGGGCCATGGCGGATCTGTGGAACACCGGCTTTGACACCAAGACGCTTCCGGCCGACCCGAGCCTGTACCTCTCCAACGGCCCGTTCATCGTCAAGAGCGTGAACCAGGACCAGTCCCTGACCATGGTCAAGAACAAGGACTACAACTGGGGCCCGGCAGCCAACCTGGACGAGATCACCGTGCGCTACATCGGTGACTCCGCCGCCCAGGTGCAGGCGCTGAAGAACGGTGAGGCCGACATCATCGCGCCGCAGGCATCCGCCGACACCGTCGATCAGCTCAAGGCACTGTCGAGCCAGGGCGTCACGGTCGACCAGGGCGCGCAACTGGCATACGACCACATCGACCTGAACTACAGCGGCCCGCTGGCCGACAAGAACGTACGCCAGGCGTTCATGAAGACGGTTCCGCGCCAGGATATCGTCGACAAGATCGTGAAGAAGATGGATCCGAACGCGAAGCCGCTCGACTCCCAGATCTTCGTCCCGGCCCAGGCTGCCTACGCGGACTCCGTCAAGAACAACGGATCCTCGGACTACCAGGCCGTGGACATCGACGGTGCCAAGAAGCTCCTGAACGGTGCCACCCCCGAGGTGCGCATCATGTACAACAAGGACAACCCCAACCGCGTTGACGCGTACTCGCTGATCCGCGAATCCGCCACGAAGGCCGGCTTCAAGATCGTCGACGGCGGCCTGGGCAAGTCTGACTGGGGCAAGGCGCTCGGCAAGGGCGGCTACGACGCCACCATCTTCGGCTGGACCAACCCGGGGGTCGGCGTGTCCGGTGTCCCGCAGATCTTCAAGTCGAATAACGATTCCAACTTCAACAAGTTCAGCGACCCCGAGGCCGACAAGCTGATGGACCAGCTGATTGTCACTACCGACCACAGCAAGCAGGACGACCTCACCAAGCAGATCGACAAGAAGATCTGGGACTCCGGCTACGGTCTTCCGCTCTTCCAGTCGGTCGGTGTCGACGCGTACAGCGACCGCCTCACCGGCGTGAAGTACATGCCGAACCAGACCGGTGTCTGGTGGAACTTCTGGGAGTGGGCACAGAAGTAGGCCGACGACCGCAAGCGACACCCGCCAGCTGAGGCGCCGGGACCCAAGCACCACGGTCCCGGCGCCTTCTGGCGGAACTTCAGCCGACGCGGCACGGCGCCGCGTGATCCGCGGCACCCGGCCCAACACTGCGACCGGCCCGGGCACGACCCGGGCCCGAATCCCGAGGTTCAATTTCCATGGTGACCTACATTGTCCGGCGGCTCATCACCGCTGCACTCATTCTTCTTGGCGCCTCCTACCTGGTGTATCTCCTGACAGCGGCGTCCGGGGACCCCCTTGAGGAATACCGCGCCAGCAGCGCACCCAACAGGCAGGCGCTGATGGACGCCAGGACCGAGCTGCTGCAGCTCGACACCCCGGCCCCGCTGCGCTACTTCAAATGGCTGGGCGGAGCGGCACAATGCCTCGTTCCCTTCGCCAATTCCTGCGATCTCGGCAAGAACATTGCCGGCCAGCCCATCACCGACGCCCTGGGCCACGCACTGATCCAGACCCTCACGCTGGTCACGGGCGCGACGGTCCTCGCCATCCTGGTCGGCATCACCCTCGGGATCGTGACGGCCCTGCGCCAGTACAGCACGCTGGATTACGGCGTGACCTTCATGGCGTTCCTCTTCTTCTCGCTGCCCATCTTCTGGGTCGCCGTCCTCCTCAAGGAGTTCGGCGCCATCGGATTCAACAACTTCCTCAGGGATCCCGACATCCCCTTCCCGACAGCGCTGGCGATCGGTGCCGCCCTCGGTGTGGTGGCCGCCGTCGCGGCCGGCGGGGAGCTCAAGCGCAGGGTACTTACCGGCGGCGTGGTCTTCGCGTTCGTCGCCGCCGTGCTCGTCTACTTCTCTGCCACAGGCTGGTTCAAGGCCCCCGGGCTGGGCCCGGTAGTCATCGCCATCGCCGGTGTGGGCATTGCCTTCGCCGTTACCCTGCTCTCAGCCGGGCTGAAGAACCGGAAGGCACTTCAGTCCGCCTTGATCGCTGTCGGTGTGGGCCTGGTCCTGTACTTCGTCCTCCAGCCGCTGCTGAACGAAGCCACGTTCCTCATGATCGTGCTGCTGGCCGTGGCCGCTGTCCTCGTCGGCATGGGCATCGGCTTCCTGATGGGAGGGTACGACCGCGGGCAGTCTATGCGGGCGGCCGCGCTGACGTCGTTCCTGGTGGGGTTCCTGATCATGCTGGACCGTTACATGCAGGCATGGCCGACCTACTTCAACAACAGCCGTGTCCGCGGCCGCCCGATCGCCACGATCGGCGCCAGCACCCCGAACATCGAAGGCGATTACTGGGTCCTGAGTCTCGACTCGTTCACGCACCTGATCCTGCCCACGATGGCCCTGATCCTCATTTCGCTGGCCGGGTACACCCGTTTCACGCGCGCTTCCATGCTGGAAATCATGAACATGGACTACATCCGGACCGCCCGTGCCAAAGGCCTTTCCGAGCGCACCGTCGTGATGCGCCACGCCTTCCGTAATGCCTTGATCCCCATCGCCACCATCGTGGCGTTCGACATCGGCGGCCTGATCGGCGGCGCGGTCATCACGGAGTCGGTCTTCTCCGTCCGGGGGATGGGTTTCCTGTTCCTCGACGGGATCCAGCACATCGACCCCAACCCGGTCATGGGCGTCTTCGTCTGTGTGGCCATCACGGCCATGGGTTTCAACCTCATTGCGGACCTCGCGTACTCCGCACTTGATCCACGCGTAAGGGTAAAAGCATGAGCCAGCCAAGCCAGCAGGATGAAATCATGGCCGAAGAGGCCAGCCTGGGGCGGTCGGATGCCGCAGGAATCGAACCGGTCCTGGAGGCCAAGGGCCTCAGCCAGGGGCAGATCGTCCGGAAGCGGTTCCTCGGCCACACGGGTGCCATTATCGGCCTCGTCGTCTTCGCCATCATCTTCCTCATGGCCTTCACCTCGGTGGGCTACGCCGGCATCCCCGGCTGGTGGAAGTACAGCCATGAGGACGTCGCACCCCTGCTCAACGACGGCGTACCCACAGCATCGCTCTGGCTGCCGGCCTGGGGCGAACACCCGTTCGGCCAGGACCGGATCGGGCGCGACCTCTTTGCCATGACGATGCGCGGCGCCCAGCAGTCGATCACCATCATGGTCGTGATCGGCGTCATTGCCGGGCTTGTCGGAGTGGTGGTCGGTGCCCTGTCCGGCTATTTCCGCGGCTGGATGGAAGCCGTGCTGATGCGCATCACGGACGTCATCATCATTGTTCCCGCACTGCTTCTGGCGGCCGTGATGGCGCAATTGGCGGGCCGGCGCGATCAGGGCAGCTGGTTTGCCTCATTTGCCAGTAACAATGGCGTGCTCGCCATCGGAATCTTCCTGGGCCTGATCAGCTGGGTCGGGCTTGCACGCCTCATGCGCGGAGAGTTCCTCACCCTGCGTGAGCGCGAATTCGTGGACGCGGCCCGGATCTCGGGGGCCAGCAACGCGCGGATCATCTTCAAGCACATCCTGCCCAACGCGGTCGGCGTGCTGATCGTGAACGTTACGCTGACCATGTCCGCGGCCATTCTCACCGAAACTGCGCTGAGCTACCTCGGTGTCGGCGTCAAAGCTCCGGACACCTCGCTCGGCCTGCTCATCTCGCAGAACCAGGCCGCATTCGCCACGCGCCCGTGGCTCTTCTGGTTCCCGGGCCTGTTCATCGTGCTGATCTGCCTCAGCATCAACTTCATCGGCGACGGCCTCCGGGATGCTTTCGATCCGCGCCAGAAGAAGTTCAACGCCAAGAAGGCAGAGGGCGCCGGGAAAGCTGACCACACCGTGCTGCCTTCGTTCGCAAAGACACCCGTCTCCGCGTTTGACGGACCTGCTGTCGATGGAACCAAGGGCGAATAGATGCCGGCCCCGCGCAGGCTTGCCTTAGGCGGCTGTGACAGCCACGTAGCTGGCCGCCAGAAGAAGTACGACGGCGCCCGCCGCCACCCAGCGGAAGGTCACCTTGACCGCTGTGGTGGCGGCGTCGCCGGCGGCGAGCTCACCGCTTTCGACCAGTGCATGCCACCGGGCCCTCACCAGCATGGCTGCCTGGCCGGAATCGGTGGTCTTCAGGTCCCCGGGACGGACGGACTTCCCCGGACCGTACGTGGTTGCCGGCAGCCCCTGAAGGTCTTCGGCGCGGGCGTTGCGGCCACCCCAGATGCCGGGAGCGGGCGCGGCCCAGGAGACGTAGCTCTTGTGCGCCGTGACCAGCGTGAGCGCGAACCGGGTATCAACATGCACCAGCGCAGCCCATGGCACCACGATGGACCGGAACGGGTTCTCCAGCGTGACGCCGTCCTCGTGCACCACGACGGCCGGCATCCAGAAGAGCAGCCAGCCGAGAAAAGCGACGAGCACCAGCGGAGCCGCGCCAGCGAGTGCGCCTGGGCCTGCCATCACAACCGTCACCACGATGCCGAAGGCGGCCACCGCCCAGGACAGCCACGCGAACCATTTATTCGTTCGTGCTTTAAAGATTTCAACGTTCCCGGCATGCGGCGAAGAGCTCATGCCCCCAATAATTCAGTATTCCGAGCCGCAGCACTAATCCCCGGTGCTTCGACGGCTCGGGTGGAAGGAAAGCCCCATCATGACTGACTTCGTCACGCTCGATCCGCCGGCGGCAACCGAACCCGGCAAAGGTGAAACCGTCCTGGAGGTCCGTGACCTTAGCGTCGACTTCGGTGTGGACAAGAAATGGGTCCCGGCCGCGATCGGCCTCAATTACGAGGTGCGCGCGGGCGAGGTGCTCGCGATAGTGGGGGAGTCCGGGTCCGGCAAGAGCGCCAGTTCGATGGCGCTCCTGGGCCTGCTGCCCAGCAACAGCCGTGTGAGCGGCAGCGTCAAGCTCGCGGGCCGGGAACTGCTGGGGGCCAATGAGGCAAATATCCGGGCGGTCCGCGGCAAGGACGTGGCCGTGATCTTCCAGGAGCCCATGACTGCCCTGAACCCCGTCTACACCGTGGGTGCGCAGATTGTCGAGACGATCCGCCTCCACAATGAAGTCTCCCCCGACGAAGCACGGCTGCGTGCCCTGCACATGCTGGAGCTCGTGGAACTGCCGGATCCCGAGAAGGCGTTCCGGTCCTATCCCCACCAGCTCTCCGGCGGACAGCGCCAGCGCGCCATGATCGCGCAGTCACTTTCCTGCGACCCCAAGCTGTTGATAGCGGATGAGCCGACCACGGCTCTCGACGTGACCGTGCAGGCGGAGATCCTGGATCTCATGCGCAACCTCAGGAACAAGCTGGACAGCGCGATTGTGCTGATCACCCATGACATGGGCGTCGTGGCCGACCTTGCCGACAGGATTGCCGTCATGCGCAAGGGCCTGATCGTGGAGACCGGCACGGCCGCGCAGATCTTCCACAACCCGCAGCACGAATACACCCAGGCGCTCCTGGCCGCCGTTCCCCACCTCGGCCAGGGCACCGGTTCCGCCGACGGCGTCGATGTGACGGCCGCCCTCGCCGCGGCCACGAACGTCGAAATCCTCGCGATCCCGGCCGAGGAGCTGCTGCGGCGCGAGCGCGAGAACGCTGCGGCCCTTGCCTCGGCCGAAGCCACCCGGCCCAAGGGCGAGCCCGTGCTCGAGCTCTCGGACGTCGCCATCGAATACCCCAAACAGGGCCGGGTGCCGGCCTTCCGCGCCGTGGAGGGAGCCAACCTGGTGATCTATCCGGGACAGGTTGTCGGTCTGGTGGGGGAGTCCGGCTCCGGAAAGACCACCATCGGGAGGGCTGCCGTCGGGCTCCTGCCCGTGGCAGCCGGAACCATGAAGGTGGTCGGCCAGGACATTTCCGCCGCCAAGAGGAACGGCCGGCAGCTCCATGACATGCGCCGGCACGTCGGCATGGTCTTCCAGGATCCGTCGTCGTCGCTGAACCCCAGGCTCCCGATCGGCGAGAGCATCGGCGAACCGATGTTCCTCGCCGGAGTGGCCAAGGGCGCCGATCTGCAGAAGCGGATCGAGGCACTCCTGGACCAGGTCGAGCTCCCGCGGGATTACCGCAACCGGTACCCCCACGAGCTCTCCGGCGGGCAGAAGCAGCGCGTGGGCATTGCCCGCGCCCTCTCGCTCAAGCCGAAACTGATGGTCGCGGACGAGCCCACCTCGGCCCTGGACGTGTCCGTGCAGGCCAAGGTGCTCGATCTTTTCCAGAACCTGCAGAAGGAACTCGGGTTCGCCTGCCTCTTTGTCACACATGACCTTGCCGTCGTGGATGTGCTCGCGGACCGGATCTGCGTGATGCAGCGCGGCCGGATCGTCGAGCAGGGCACCCGGGAGCAGATCCTGCGGAACCCGCAGGAACCCTACACGCAGCGGCTCCTGGCCGCCGTTCCACTGCCGGATCCGGACAAGCAGCGGGAGCGCCGCGAGCTGCGCGCGCAGCTGCTGGCAGCAGGGGCCAGTTAACTGCGAGTAACCGGAATCGCCGTCGGGGCGAATACTACCAGTCCGTCTCGTGTGACTTGAAATACATTGCGGTTGACGCCAGCGGTCACATTATTGTCGGGTCACGGTTTGGCAACAGAGTTCCATCATTCGGACATTTTGGCGCTAGGCTACTTCCATATGTAGGCCACGTCACAGGGGATACCCCTGTGCCTGCCTGCGGGGAAGCATAAGTTTTTCCCTGACGAACTCCCACAACTCATAGGAGGCGGAATGCGTTTTTCGCGCACTTCCAAAGCACTGGGCATGGTGGCTATCGCCGCCCTCGCCCTGACCGGCTGCGGTGCCGGTGGCGGCACCGCAAGCGGTAGCGGCAGCACCGGTGGCGACACCAGCAAAGTAATCATTGCCGACGGTTCGGAGCCCCAGCGCCCCCTGATGCCGGCCGACACCAACGAAGTCGGCGGCGGCAAAGTCATTCAGATGATGTTCGCGGGGCTGGTCAGCTACGACCCCAGCGGCAAGGCAGTCAACGAACTTGCAGACTCCATTGAGGGCAAGGACGGCCAGCACTTCACCATCAAGATCAAGAAAGACCAGAAGTTTACCAACGGAGAGGCCATCACGGCCAAGACCTTCGTTGACTCCTGGAACTTCGGAGCAGCGGCCAAGAATGCGCAGCTCAGCGGCAGCTTCTTCGAAAGCATCAAGGGCTACGACGAAGCAAGCGCGGAAGGCTCGACCGTCGACACCATGTCCGGCCTGAAGGTCGTTGACGACCAGACGTTCACCGTAGAGCTGAAGCAGCCGGAATCCGACTGGCCGCTGCGACTGGGCTACACCGCCTTCGTACCGGTGCCCGCGGCCGCGCTCAAGGACCCGAAGGCGTACGGCGAAAAGCCGGTCGGCAACGGCCCGTACAAGATGGCCGACGGCGGCTGGCAGCACAACGTGCAGATCCAGCTCGTCCCGAACCCGGACTACAACGGCCCCCGCAAGCCCAAGAACGCCGGCGTGACGTTCAAGATGTACCAGAACGACGACGCTGCGTACCAGGACCTGCTGTCCAACAACCTGGACATCCTGCAGACCATCCCCACCAGCGCGCTGAAGAACTACCAGTCTGACCTCGGCGACCGCACCATCAACAAGCCGTACGCCGGCAACCAGACCATCGCCATCCCGGAATACCTGCCGGAGTGGAGTGGTGACGCGGGCAAGCTGCGCCGCCAGGCCATCTCGATGGCGATCAACCGCGACGAGATCACCAAGGTGATCTTTAACGGCGCCCGCCAGCCGGCCAAGGATTTCACGGCGCCCGTGCTTGACGGCTACAGCGACTCGATCCCCGGATCCGATAACCTGAAGTTCGATGCCGCGAAAGCCAAGGACGCGTGGGCCAAGGCCGACGCTATCCAGAAGTGGGATCCGAACGAGACGTTCACCATTGCCTACAACGCCGACAAGGGCGGACACAAGGCATGGGTCGAAGCTGTTGTAAACCAGCTCAAGAACACCCTTGGCATCAAGGTTGAAGGCAAGCCGTACGCGACCTTCAAGGAAGCACGCAACGACGCAACCGCCAAGACCCTGACCGGTGCAATCCGTGCAGGCTGGCAGGCTGACTACCCGTCGCTGTACAACTTCCTCGGCCCGATCTACAAGACCGGTGCCGGCTCCAACGACGCCAAGTACGCCAACCCGGCGTTCGACAAGGCAGTCACCGACGGCCTGAATGCCCCGTCCGTCGCCGACGGCAACAAGGCCATGAACAAGGCCCAGGAGATCCTCCTCCAGGACCTTCCGGCCATCCCCTTGTGGTACCAGGTTGCCCAGGGCGGCTGGAGCGACAAGGTCACCAACGTTGACTACGGCTGGGACGGCGTTCCGCTGTACTACAACATCTCCGGCAAGTAATCACAGGACGACGGCGGGGGCTGCCCAGACTGGGGCCTCCGCCGTCGTCGTGTTTCCCCCTCATTTCCTGATGGCCCGGCCCCACGGGTGTTCTTCGCAGTCCGCACGCCGTGAGTGAACCGGCGCCGGCCTGCACCCAAAGTGAAAAGGTTCTTTGATGAACAACTCCACCGCATCCCTGGACAGGATGCCTGCTCACGGGGGTGTGACTCGCTGATGGCGACATACATCCTCAAGCGTTTCCTGCAACTGATTCCCGTATTCCTCGGCGCAACGCTGCTGGTGTACTTCCTGGTGTTCAGCCTTCCCGGCGACCCCATCGTGGCTCTCTTCGGCGACAAGCCCGTCAACGAGGCCGTCGCGGCCAAGCTCAGGGTCCAGTACCACCTGGACCAGCCGTTCTGGATGCAGTACCTGCTCTACCTCAAGAGCATCTTCACCTTCGACCTCGGCCAGGACTTCTCCGGACGCCCCATCGCCGCGGTGCTCGGCGAGGTCTTCCCCGTTACTGCGCGTCTGGCCGTCATGGCCCTGATCTTCGAAGGTGTCTTCGGCATCGTCTTCGGCCTCATCGCGGGCCTGCGCAAGGGCAAGTTCTTTGACGCCACGGTCCTGGTCGCCTCGCTGATCGTCATCGGCATCCCGATCTTCGTGCTCGGGTTCCTGCTGCAGTTCACCATCGGCGTCAAGCTGGGGTGGGCCAAGCCAACCGTGAGCTCGGCCGCGACCATCCAGGACCTGATCCTGCCGGCGATCGTGCTCGGCCTTGCCTCGTTCGCCTACGTCCTGCGCCTCACCCGCACGTCCGTCATTGAAAACATGAACGCCGATTACGTGCGCACCGCAACCGCCAAAGGCCTGTCCCGTTTCCGGGTTGTCCGGGTGCACATCCTGCGCAACTCGCTGATCCCCGTCATCACCTTCCTGGGTGCAGACCTCGGGAGCCTCATGGGCGGGGCAATCGTGACCGAAGGCATCTTCAACGTTCCGGGTGTGGGCAACCGGCTCTACCGCGCCGTACTGTCCGGGGAAGGCCCCACCGTGGTCTCGATCGTGACCGTGCTGGTGCTGATCTACTGCCTCTCCAACCTGCTCGTTGACCTGCTCTACGCCTGGCTTGACCCGAGGATCCGCTATGACTCCTGAGAACACAACCTCTGAGAACACCACGTCAAGGCACGCCGCTCCCGTGCGTGCGCCCCGCCATATTGAACACTTTGTTGCAGATACGGCGGAAACGCCGCTTCAGGCGACGGACCGGGTCAAGGAAGAAAACGCGCCGCTGAGTCTTTGGGGCGAAGCCTGGAAGAACCTGCGCAAGCAGCCGCTGTTCCTCATCTCGGCGTTCCTGATCCTCGTCGTCGTCGCTGTCTCGCTTTTCCCGGGCCTCTTCTCCTCGATCGACCCGACATCCGAGGCCTGCCAGCTGGGCAACTCCGACGGCGGTCCTGCCGCCGGCCACCCCCTGGGCTTCACCCAGCAGGGCTGCGACGTGTACGCACGCGTCGTCTTCGGCACCCGTTCCTCGGTCACTGTGGGCCTGTTCACCACGATCGGTGTCCTGCTGATCGGCGGCATCATGGGTGCCCTCGCCGGCTACTACGGCGGCTGGGTCGACTCCATCCTGGCGCGCATCAATGACATCTTCTTCGCGCTACCGCTGATTCTGGGCGCCATCGTCCTCATGCAGCTGCCGATGTTCCGCGCCAACCGCACGGCGTGGACCCTCGTGCTCATCCTGATCACGTTCGGCTGGCCGCAGATCGCCCGCATCACCCGCGGCGCGGTGATCGAAGTCCGCAACGCTGACTTCGTCACGGCGGCGCGATCCCTCGGAGTATCGAAGTTCGGCGCGCTCATGCGGCACGTCATGCCGAACTCGCTGGCTCCGATCATCGTGGTGGCCACCATCTCCCTGGGCACGTTCATCGTCGCCGAATCCACGCTGTCGTTCCTGGGCATCGGTCTCCCGCCGAGCGTCATGTCGTGGGGCAATGACATCCAGGCGGCGCAGGCTTCGCTCCGGTCGAACCCGATGCCGCTGCTGTACCCGGCCATCGCGTTGTCCATCACCGTCCTGAGCTTCATCATGCTGGGCGATGCCCTTCGCGATGCTCTCGATCCCAAAGCGCGCAAGCGATGAAAGGGGACGCTATGAACGCCTCTGTCGAAATCCACGAAGTGGGCACCGCGGCGCAGCGCCCGCTGCTTGAAATCAAGGACCTGGCGATCAGCTTCGCCACCAGCAACGGCGAGGTCAATGCCGTGCGCAATGCCCACCTCACCGTGATGCCGGGCGAGACCGTCGCCATCGTGGGCGAGTCGGGGTCCGGCAAGTCGACGACGGCACTGGCCGCCATCGGCCTGCTCCCGGGCAACGGGCGGGTCGCGGCCGGGCAGATCCTGTTCGACGGCGAGGACATCTCCCACGCCAGCGAGAAGCGGATGATCGAACTGCGCGGAAACAGCATCGGAATGGTCCCGCAGGACCCGATGTCCAACCTGAACCCGGTCTGGAAGATCGGCTACCAGGTCCGGGAGACGCTGAAGGCCAACGGGCTCCCCAGCGGCCCCGACGACGTCGCGAAGGTCCTGTCCGAAGCCGGCCTGCCGGACGCCGCACGGCGTGCCAAGCAGTATCCGCATGAGTTCTCCGGCGGCATGCGCCAGCGCGCGCTCATCGCGATCGGCCTGTCCTGCCAGCCGCGGCTGCTGATTGCCGATGAGCCGACGTCCGCGCTCGACGTGACAGTACAGCGCCAGATCCTGGATCACCTGGAAAAGATGACCACGGAGCTGGGCACCGCCGTCCTGCTGATCACCCACGACCTCGGGCTCGCCGCCGAGCGCGCCGACAAGGTCGTGGTCATGTACCGCGGGCAGGTCGTCGAATCCGGGCCGTCGCTGGAACTGCTGCAGAACCCGCAGCACCCCTACACGCAGCGTCTGGTGACCTCGGCACCGTCGCTGGCCTCCCGGCGCATCCAGGCCGCCAAGGAGCTCGGTGTGGAGACCGAGGACCTGCTCGCCCCCAGCGAGGACGTCGTGGTTGAGACGTCCATGCCCGAAGAAGTCCTGCAGATCGAGAACCTCAAAAAGGTCTTCAAGCTGCGTTCGGGCTTTGGCAAGTCGACGGACTTCACCGCCGTCGACGACGTCTCCTTCAGCGTCAAGCGGGGGACCACGACGGCGATTGTGGGCGAGTCGGGTTCGGGCAAGTCCACCGTGGCGCAGATGGTCCTGAACCTCCTGAAGCCGACATCCGGCAAGATCATCTTCGACGGCGTGGACACGTCCACGCTCAACAGCCGGGAGATCTTCGCCTTCCGGCGCCGTGTGCAGCCGATCTTCCAGGACCCCTACGGTTCCCTTGACCCGATGTACAACATCTTCAGGACCATCGAGGAACCGCTCCGGACCCACAAGATCGGGGACAAGGCCAGCCGCGAAAAGAAGGTCCGCGAACTGCTGGACCAGGTGGCGCTGCCGCAGTCCACGATGCAGCGGTACCCCAACGAGCTCTCCGGCGGCCAGCGCCAGCGCGTGGCCATCGCGCGTGCCCTCGCGCTCGACCCCGAAGTGATCATCTGCGACGAGGCCGTCTCGGCGCTGGACGTCCTGGTGCAGGCGCAGGTGCTGAACCTCCTTGCCGACCTGCAGTCCAGGCTGGGCCTGACCTACCTGTTCATCACCCACGACCTCGCGGTGGTCCGGCAGATCGCCGACCACGTGTGCGTCATGGAGAAGGGCAAGCTGGTCGAGACCGGGTCCACGGACGACGTGTTCGATTCGCCGCAGCAGGACTACACCAAGGCGTTGCTCAATGCCATCCCGGGTGCCAGCCTCATGCTGCCCCCGGAAGTCGCCTGAGCAGGGCAGCCCCGCAACGGCAGGCTGACTGACAACACAGGAGCCGGTGTCCGCCCCCAGGGGCAGGCGCCGGCTCCCGTCTTGTGCTGGCCGGTCAGGATCAGCGGGACGCGTCGGAGGTCTCTGCCGCCGCGAGACCCATGACCCGCAGCTGCTGGCCGAGGATCGCCCCAAGGGCCTTGTGGCCCTGCTGGTTCAAGTGCACGCCGTCCGCCATGGAGTTCGTCAGCTCATACTTGGTGAGCCAGTCACCGGCACCCACGAACGGAAGGCCGTGCTTCTGCGCAACCGTGCCGAGAAGGGTGTCCACCTGCGTGCGGCGGCCGCCGCCGTAGTTGGCGCCGCGGGCCAGCGTCCCGATCATTGCCAGCTTGGCGGCAGGGTAACGCTGCTGGATGCTGGCGATGAGGCGCTCGGCATTGGCCACGATCTGCGCGTCCGTGGCACCGCGTGTGGCATCGTTGCCGCCGCCTTCGAGCACCACGAGGGGCGGAGTGCCGTAGGGCAGCTTCCAGTCCCCGCGCTGCAGGGCGTCGATGTAGTTGCCGGTCTTCCCGTTCGAAGCCACGTAGCCGGTGCCGCCCAGGCCGCAGAAATAGACGTCGTAGCCGACGGCGGCGAGGCCCTGGCGGGGCCAGCCGAAGGACGGCTCCGACTGGGAGTCGCCGATCAGCACGGCCGTGCGTCGGATGTTTTCGACAACGACCTCATCGCGGCCGTTGGCGGGGTTCCGGTAGACGGAACCCGGCGGAAGGCCGGCAGGATTCGCTCCGGTGTCGAGCTGCGTTTTGGCCGCACCGGCGGCGAGGGGCATGCCGGAAGCACCCGCCGGTATGCGCGGGGCCGTGGCCGAGGGCCCGGCGGAGGAAGATCCGGCGTCGGGTGCCGGTGGTGTGGATGCCTGTCCGCAGCCGCACAGAACGACGCCTACGGCGATCATCGGGGCGACGAAGCGGGACAGAGCCGATGCGTTGCGCATTGATGTCTCCGGGCTGGCTTGCTGCTGTCACAGCAATCATGGGGCACGGGCACAGGAAAATCCAGTGACTTTACTCACAACAAATCTACAGGATCCGCGCGCTGTCGTCTGCGGCCGGATGCCCCGGCGTTCGCATTTTAGGCCAATAAATGGCCTAGCCCTTAGACTGGTATCAGGTGCCCTGTGTCGAAAGGGCGTACCCGTCGTGCGTTCCGGTTGGAAATGTCGCGATACAACAGCTGACTTCACCACTGAATCGAGCAATAACGCATGTCTGAAACCACCACCAACACCGCGGTAGCAACTGCATCGCGCAGTGACCTGCGCAACGTCGCGATCGTGGCCCACGTTGACCACGGCAAGACCACTCTGGTCGACGCCATGCTCAAGCAGACCAACTCCTTTGCAGCACACAACCACCTCGAAGACCGCGTCATGGACTCCGGCGACCTCGAGCGCGAAAAGGGCATCACCATCCTGGCCAAGAACACCACGGTGGCCTACAACGGACCGTCCTCCAAGGGCGAGACCATCACCATCAACGTCATTGACACCCCCGGCCACGCCGACTTCGGTGGTGAGGTCGAGCGCGGCCTGTCGATGGTCGACGGCGTCGTCCTCCTCGTGGACGCCTCTGAGGGGCCGCTGCCCCAGACCCGCTTCGTTCTTCGTAAGGCCCTCGCCGCGCACCTTCCGGTGATCCTCCTGGTCAACAAGACCGACCGTCCCGACGCCCGGATCGAAGAAGTTGTCCACGAGTCCATGGACCTGCTCCTGGGCCTGGCCTCCGACCTCGCCGACGAAGTTCCGGACCTGGACCTGGATAAGATCCTCAACGTCCCGGTCGTCTACGCCGCCGCCAAGGTTGGCCGGGCGTCCCTCGAGAAGCCGGCCGACGGTTCGGCTCCCGACAACGAGGACCTCGAGCCGCTGTTCCAGGCCATCATCGAGCACATCCCGGCCCCGACCTACAACCCGGACGGCGTCCTCCAGGCCCACGTCACCAACCTGGACGCCTCCCCGTTCCTCGGGCGCCTGGCGCTGCTGCGCATTTACAACGGCACCCTGCGCAAGGGCCAGACTGTTGCCTGGGCCCGCGCCAACGGTGAATTGAAGAACGTCAAGATCACCGAACTGCTGGCCACCAAGGCCCTGGACCGCGTCCCGACCGAGTCGGCGGGCCCCGGCGAGATCGTTGCCGTCGCCGGCATCGAGGAAATCACCATCGGTGAGACCCTGACCGACGTCGACAACCCGCAGCCGCTGCCGCTGATCACCGTCGACGATCCGGCAATCTCCATGACCATCGGTATCAACACCTCGCCGCTGGCCGGCCGGGTCAAGGGCGCCAAGGTCACGGCCCGCCAGGTCAAGGACCGCCTGGACAAGGAACTGATCGGTAACGTCTCCATCAAGGTGCTCCCGACCGAGCGCCCGGACGCCTGGGAAGTCCAGGGACGTGGCGAGCTCGCGCTGGCCATCCTGGTCGAGCAGATGCGCCGTGAAGGCTTCGAGCTGACCGTCGGCAAGCCGCAGGTTGTCACCAAGACGGTCGACGGCAAGGTCCACGAGCCGATGGAGCACATGACCATCGACGTGCCGGAAGAATACCTCGGCGCCGTCACCCAGCTCATGGCAGCCCGCAAGGGCCGCATGACCAACATGGCCAACCACGGCACCGGCTGGTGCCGCATGGAGTTCATCGTTCCGGCCCGTGGCCTGATCGGTTTCCGCACCAAGTTCCTCACGGACACCCGCGGCGCCGGCATCGCAGCTTCCATCTCCGAGGGCTACGAGCCCTGGGCCGGCCCGATCGAGTACCGCACCAACGGTTCGATGATCGCCGACCGCGCCGGTGTCGTGACCCCGTTTGCCATGATCAACCTGCAGGAACGCGGCTCCTTCTTCGTTCGCCCCACCTCCGAGGTCTACGAAGGCCAGATCGTCGGCGAGAACTCCCGCGCGGATGACATGGACGTCAACATCACCAAGGAAAAGAAGCTCACCAACATGCGTGCCGCTTCCTCCGACACCTTCGAGAACCTGACGCCGCCGCGCGACCTGACCCTCGAAGAGTCGCTCGAATTCGCCCGCGAAGACGAGTGCGTCGAGGTTACCCCGGAATCCATCCGTATCCGGAAGCTCATCCTGGACGTCAACCAGCGCGCCAAGTCCAACCGGGCCCGCGCCAAGGTTTAATACCGGACCGTTACGGATACCACCCCGTGAAGAAGAGAGCTGCCGGTACGGCAGGCGGCATTGCCGCCGCCGTGCCGGCAGCTCTTCTTGTCTCCGTTGCCGGCACCGCCCTGCACCGGCAGGATGTCCAACTGGCTGGCGCAGGATTCCCCTGGGGCGCGGCCGCCGCGCTGATTCTGCTGGGTTCCGTGGAACTTTGGCTGGGTTCCGCGTTCCGTTCGGTAATCCCGACGGCGGTCTGCGGCGCCGGGTGCTACGCGCTGACCGGCTGGTGGTCCACGCTGGAGACCGGCAAGCGGCTCATCATCGGGGACCTGCCCGGGAATCTGTGGGTCTTCGGCATCGCGGTCGTCACGGTGGCCATGCTCGCCTGGTGCCGGCGCTACAGGCCTCCGCAGGACTGACGGGTTCCCCGCGTCCGTCCCCCCGCCCTGCCCGCGGGACATGCTCATTCTTCGTCCCCGACCCCGTGGGACATGCTCAATCTTCGGCCCCGCCCGAGGGCATGATGGCATCCTGTCCATTCCTGGGCCCGGCCAGTGGACATGTCCATTAGGGGCCGTTGGACATGCTCCCCGCGTGTCCGGCGCAAGGGACATGCACTTATCCACATAGCGTGGGCCGGCCCTGTGCGTCCCGCAGCCTCCGGCGGCACGATGGCGGCATGATCAACATCGTGGAAGTACTGACAAGATACGACGGCGTCGCCCGCGCCAAACACTTGGCCGCGGCGGGTGTCTCCGACTACCAACTCAAGGCCGCCATGGCCAACAACGCCGTCGCCCGGGTGGCGTGGGGCGTCTACGCCCTGCCGGGCGCCGACCCGCGACTCATCGCCATCCGGTCTCTCCCGGCCGAGCCCGCATGCGTCACCGCAGCGCAACTCCGCGGGCTCTGGGTCCTCGAAGCACCGGGTCAGCCGCATATCGCCATCACCCACAGCCGCAGCTACCCCGGATTCGTCTGCCACAGATCTTCTGTGCCACCGACCCTCATGGACACTGTCGTCCAGAGTCTGCGGTGCCTGCCGGAGCCCGACGGCCTGGTCGTCGCCGAGTCCGCTGTCGTGCTCAAGGGCCTTCCGCTCAGAGGGCTGCGCCAGCGGCTGGATGGCAGGAATGACGCCCGGGAACGCCGGATAATGGCCGCGATCGTCCCCCAGTCGCAATCCATCATCGAGTGCCTCGCCAGGTTCCTCCTGCGGCGGGCCGGCTTCCACGTTGAATCGCAGGTCAACATTCCCGGAATGGGACACCTGGACCTGATGGTCGACGGAAGACTCGGCATCGAAACGGACGGGGCGTCGTTCCACATGGACCGGACCAGCTTCGAAGAAGACCGACGGCGGTGGAACGTCACCACGCGCTTGGGAATTCCGACGCTCATCGTCAGCTATGCGCTGCTCAAGAACCACCCGCAGGAATTCATCGCCATGGTTCGAGACGCCTTGGGCAAGCTCCCCGCTGCTGCCTAGCACTGGACATGCCCCGCAGCAGATACACCCACAACTGGACATGTCCACCGCTTGCGGTCACGAATGGACATTGACGCGGCATGTCCGGTGCCGGTCCCGGCTGGAGGGCATGTCCATTGGTGCGGGGGCGTTGCCGGTCACCGTGGGAGGACATGTCCATCGTGTGCGGCCACGAATGGACATTGACGCGGCATGTCCGGTGC